>CALXZJ010000005.1 GCA_944393235.1 uncultured Alphaproteobacteria bacterium
CCCGTGCGCGCGATAGTGCGGTGGTTGAGGCGTCCTTTGGGAGACCCCTAAACTCGGATACTAACGTATCCTCGTGGGATGACGATAAAGCGCCGGTAGAAATTTATCCCCACCAGACTCTTTAAAATTGCAAAAAAAAAAAACGGTTTAAAGTAAAGTTTAAACTATCGTTTTTGCAGTTTTAGGGAGAAAATTATGCGTGCATGGGGTAGTAGGATGGTGGAAATGCTTGTCGGGCTGGCTATTATCGGCGTTTTATCGGTTGGCGCGATTGCCGGCTACTCTAAGGCGATGCTTAAATATAAACTCAACAAACAGGCTCAATCATTAAATCTGCTGTTGAACAATCTTATTCAAATTAAACCAAGTCTTGAATATGCTTATACAGGCACTGCTTTTAATATAGATTTATTTCAGAAGCTTAATCTTATTCCAGATGGTTTTACAGACACTATGCAGGATGTTTTTGGTTATATATACCATGCTTCATATTCTTCGGCTCATTATTATGTGCAAATTTTATTGGAACAATCCGGAAATAAATTAAGCAATGAATCTCAAGAAATTTGCCGCAATATTTTAACGACATTGAAGGAAAATGCTAATCAAATTAAAGCTGTTGAAGTTCGTTCGGATGATGAAAATGCAACAAATGGCCATTATACTTCCTATACTTTTTACGGTGAGTTATCGCGAAATCAAAAGAAACTAAGGTATCTCAGCCAGGCAACCCTGGAACAAATTAATGCGGCTTGTGATAGTTGTTATTCGGAAACAAGGTGTAGCATAGTGGTTTATTTATGATCAGGTTTAGTACAAAAAATGACTGACAGTTTTTTCTGTCAGTCATTTTTCTTTTAAGCTGTTTGGATTAGTTTTTTGGTGAAATGGCGTCGCTGCCATTTCTTGAAAAAGTTACCTTTATCAGCCTGTGTGTCGGCAAAGAACTTTTTCCATTCCCATTTTTGTTGATTTTTTTGAAACCAGCGCAAATGCTTTTGCCATTGTCCCGGCGTTGCATAATGCTTGTATATTTCATCAAAATCAGCGTACTTTTCCACCAGTTTTTCAGCTCTTTGGTACAGCTCTTGCGCTTTGTCTTTTAACTCGTCTACGGCGTAGAGAATTTCTTTGTCTTTAGAGGAAAAACTTTCTTCTATGGCAAAAAGCACGGCTAATGCCCAGGCACGTGTTTGCGTATTATTCAAACTTTCTTCCATGGCGGCACCCATAATAAAATTATAGCAGCCTTTTGTCAGAATATGAGCTTCGTCCCAATAAGACGAATAATTGTGATATTCTTTAGGAAGAGCGTCCAGCCAATGTGCCGGAAATTTTACATTAGCCACAGCGCCGCAAGCTATCCGCTGCAAGCCGATGATAAACATTGCGGTTGCGGTGTAGTGATCTTCTGCCGCAATTTCTTTGGCATATTTATCAACGAAGTTCATAAACATATCATTGATACACCAACGTGTTTCTCGCGGTCCTGCCATTTTTGGCAAGATGACTTTATCCACAATTTCTTTCCAGTCTTTTTTGCTTAAATCTGTACTTGTTTTTTCTTCAATGTAAGAAAGTGTGTTTGTGTTCATAGACTTTTTATTTTAATAATTAGACATAATTTTTTTTGTTATGCTTAACATAACACAAATAAATTCCATACGCAATAGTTTTTTGTCAAAAAAAAATAGCAATGCCTAGAAATCGTAATTATTTGATTTTTTTAAGATTGTTTATTAAAAAATTTACTTATATTTTATTATAAAATGAACTTAAGAGAACTTTTTTACGTTATTTTAATTGTGATATAAATGATAAAAGCAGAGAATGATTATGGAAAAAATCGTTAAATATATTAAAAACCGGCAACGTTTTGTAATTTATGCCATCCTTGTTTTGCTGGCGGGATTTTTTATCTGGCGGCATTATCACAAAGGTGATGAAATTTCGTATATCACCGATACGGTGCGGCGGCAAGATGTGGAAAAAGTGGTCAATGCCGCGGGCGAGGTGCGGGCGATGGAATTGGTAACCGTCGGTGCTCAAGTGTCGGGAAAAATTGAGAAACTCTATGTATCCGTGGGACAAGAAGTTAAAGAAGGGGATTTGATTGCCGAAATTGATTCAACCACGCAGCAAAACGAAGTTGATATTAACAACGCCAAGCTCAAAAGTTATCAGGCGCAGTTAGAGGCGGCCGAAACTTCTCTTAAAATCGCTAAAAAGCAGTATGAACGCGCACAGTCTTTGAAAAAACAAAAGGCCATCTCGGAAGAGGATTTGGAAAATGCCGAAGATGTTTATAAAACGGCAAAATCAACCGTTACGCAGCTGGAATCCAGCATTAAGGAAACGGAAATTTCTTTAAGCACGGCAAAGACAAACTTGGGTTATACCAAAATCACGGCGCCGCTTGATGGCACGGTGGTGTCGGTGCCGGTTAAAGTGGGGCAGACCATTAACGCCAACATGAATACGCCGACCATCGTGCAAGTGGCGGATTTGAGCCATATGGAGATTTTGATTGAAATTTCGGAAGGTGATATTGTCAATATCAAACCCGGTGTGAAAGTAACGTATTCCATTTTGGCCGATCCGAGCAAAGTTTATGAAACGACCTTAAAATCCATTGACCCCGGGTTGACGCTTTTGACTAACGGCGAATATACGGAGGTTGTCGGCGCCGACCAGGCCATATATTATTACGGGCGCTTGGTGGTGCCGAATGATGACGGGCATTTGCGAATCGGTATGACAACACAGAATGTTATTTATGTGGAAGATGTGAAAGATGCGTTGGTGGTGCCGTCTTTGGCGGTTAAAGGCGATACGGAAGGTCAATATGTGGAAATCCTGACCAACAAAGGCGTGCGGCGTCGCGCCATTGAAACGGGGATTTCCGACGGGTTGATTGTTGAAGTCAAAACCGGCGTTAATGAAGACGATGAGGTGATTATTGCCAAAATGTCATCGTCGGAAATTTCGGATATGGCGTTAAATTCCAGACGCGGTCGGCGGAGATTTTAGCCATGAACATCATTGAGTTCAAGAAAATCAATAAATTTTTCGGGCGTGGGAGCAATAAGGTTCATGTCTTGAAAGATATTGATTTGACGATTGAAAAAGGCGATTTTGTGGCGATTATCGGTCAGTCCGGTTCGGGCAAATCCACAATGATGAATATTTTGGGATGTCTTGACGTACCAACCTCCGGTTCGTATAAAATCAACGGCGTGGAAGTCGGCAAAATGGGAAAGGACGAATTGGCGGATTTGCGCTGCAAGACGTTCGGTTTTATTTTTCAGCGTTATAATTTGCTTTCTAATCTGCAAGCGCGGGAAAACGCCGCGTTGCCGGCAGTGTATTTGGGGCTTGATGCCGAGAGCCGCAACGTTCGCGCCGACCAACTGCTTAAAAATCTGGAGTTGGGTAACAAACTTAAAAACAAACCGCATGAGCTTTCAGGCGGTCAGCAACAGCGCGTGAGTATTGCCAGAGCTTTGATGAACGGCGGTGAGGTGATTTTGGCCGACGAACCGACCGGTGCTTTGGATTCCAAAAGCGGCGAACGGGTGATGGAAATTATTAAGGATTTGCACCATAAAGGACACACGGTTATTTTGGTGACGCATGACAGCCATATTGCCTCGCAAGCCAGTCGGATTATTGAAATTAAAGACGGCGAAATTGTGGCGGATACACGCAAATCAGATAAAATTTATCCGGAAAGCGAAAAACCGGAAACGGTCAAGAAAAATCGTTTTGACATATTGCGTTATCGTTTTATGGAATCGCTTAATATGTCTATTCATGCCATATTATCCAACAAAATGCGTTCGCTTTTGACCATGCTCGGCATTATTATCGGTATTGCCTCGGTGGTGTCGGTGGTGGCTTTGGGCAATGCTTCGCAAGCCAAAATTATGGAACAAATCAACGCCATGGGTACCAATACGATTGATATTTGGCCCGGCACGGGTTTTGGCGACCGTCGGGCAGGGCGGGTGAAAACTTTGAAAGTGAGCGATGCCGAACATTTATCAAAATTGCGTTTTATTGACAAGGCAACGCCGAATGTTTCCGTTAACGGAAGCTTGGTTTATGCCAATTATTCTCTGACAGCCAGAATGACCGGCGTCGGTTCGCAATATTTTGACGTAAAGGGGCGTAAAATTGCTCAAGGGCGGATTTTCAGCGATGAAGAAGTGGATAAAATTGCTTCGGTGGTGGTGATTGACGACAATACCCGCAAGGAAATTTTTGCCAACAACCCCAATCCAATCGGTGAGATTATCATTTTTAACAAAAAGCCGTTAAAGGTTATCGGCATTACCGAAAAGGACAATAACCCCGGACCGATGTCGGAAACGATGAATTTGTGGACGCCGTACACGACGGCAATGTATAAAATCAACGGCACAAACGATATTAACTCCATTACGGTTAAAGTGTCGGACAACATCAATTCGCAAGTGGCGGAAACAACGATTGAAAAGATTTTGACGGCGTTGCACGGGAAAAAAGACTTTTTTATGATAAATACCGACAGTATCAAACAAACGGTTGAGAGCGCCACCAACACCATGAAATTTTTGATTGCCAGCATTGCGGTGATTTCTTTGATTGTCGGCGGTATCGGAGTGATGAATATTATGTTGGTGTCGGTAACCGAGAGAACCCGCGAAATCGGCATCCGCATGGCAATCGGCGCCAAACAGGCGGATATTTTGCAACAATTTTTGATTGAGGCTGTGTTGATTTGCTTGGTCGGCGGCTTTTTGGGCGTTTCTTTGTCGCTGCTGGTCGGGTGGGCGTTTAACACGTTTTCGGAAGAATTCGGTATGATTTTTTCAACCGCCTCTATTATTTTGGCACTGGTTTGTTCAACCGCTATTGGGATTATCTTTGGGTATATGCCGGCGCGCAACGCTTCCAACCTTAATCCGATTGATGCATTAGCAAGTGAGTAAGACGATGAAAATGAACCATATATCAAAATTGTTTGTTTTAGGTTTGTCGGTTGTCGCTGCCGGCTGCACGGCTTCAAAATACACCGTGCCGAATTTGCCTGACGAGTTGGGATATACCCAAGCCATGCGGCAAGTTTACCGCGCGGATCAAAATTGGTGGAAGCAATATGACAATCCGCAATTAAATACGTTGGTGGAAACGGCCTTAAAAAACAATCCGGATTATGTTAAGGCGGCCTTAAACATCAATAAAGAATTATATAATCTTAATTTGCAGACGCTTGACTTGTTCCCGACATTATATGCTCGCGGCGGTGCCAATGCGCAGCGACGAATTGACACCGGCGACCATTTTTCAAGCAATTTTTCGGGCGAACTCGGGTTGAATTATGAGCTTGATTTATACGGAAAAATCAGAAATTTGCGTTCGGCGCAGGTTTTTGAATATCAAGCGACGGTTATGGATAAAGAAGCTGCGCGTTTGAGCTTGGTCAACAGCGTGGTGGATTTGTATTTTAATCTGGAATATCTTAACAATTCCATTGAAGTGAGCAAAAGCAACGTCAAAGCTTATGAGGAAATTGAGCAAATCAGCAAGGAAAAATTCAACAGCGGCAAGGTTGACCATTTGGAATATTTGCAGTCCAAACAAAGTCTGCTTTCAGAAAAGAACAATCTCTTAAATCTGGAAACGCAGTTTAAGGAAATGGAAACCAGCCTTAAGAACATTTTGAACACGCATGAGGATATTAAAATCTCTTACGGTGATATCTTAAAACAGAAAAGTTTGCCGGTAAATGTTGATGTGCCGGTGGCGGTGTTGGCCAACAGACCCGATTTGCTGGCCAGTCAAATGCGGTTAGAAGGGGCTTTTAAAACCTTGAAAGCCGAAGATAAAAACTGGTATCCGTCCATTTCTTTGAACGGTGCGTTTAATTCCAGTTCGGACAAAGCGCGAACGACTTTTGATTTTCCGTATATTTTCGGCAGTGTTTCGCTTGATTTGCCGTTTTTAGATTGGAATCGGGTCAAGAACAATATTAAGATTTCGGAAACCGATTATCAAATTGCGCTGGTGGATTTTAAGGATACGCTCAACCAGGCGGTCAATGAGGTGGCGTATTATTATCTGGCGTATGAAAAAGCCGCGGCGATTTTTGCCAACACCGGCGAAAACTATAAAAATTCGGCTAAAATAACACAGTATTATCAGCAGCGTTATCAGGTCGGCAAGTCGGAATTTAAAGATTATCTGGAGGCGATTTATACGCAAAATGCCTTAAAGCAAAACCTGATTTCACAAAAGTATCAGATTATCAAGTATGAAAACTATGTTTACAAGGCGATGGCCGGAAAATATTAATACATGATTTTGCTTAAATAAAGTCCGCAGGCGGGAGCGGTCACGCCGGCTTCGGCGCGGCGGCGACTTTCCAAAATAGTTTTGACGTCTTCAGGGGTTAAATGGTTATCGCCGACCATTTTTAGGGTGCCGACCATGTTGCGCACCTGATGATATAAAAACGAACGTGCCTCAACAATAAAATCAATCTCATCACCATGGACTTCAATATCCAGTTTATCAAGCGTTTTTACAGGCGAAAGCGCCTGACAGCCGGCACCGCGGAAAGCGCTGAAATCATGATGGCCGAGCAGATATTTTGCCCCTTGGCGCATTTTGTTGACATCAAGCGGAAAGCCCACATGCCAGACGCGGTTTTCCAAGAGTACGGTGCGGGCGCGGCGGTTTAATATGCGGTAAATGTAGCCGCGGCCTTTGGCGGAAAAACGGGCGTGAAAATCATCTGAAACAGGTTCTATATCAAGTACCGCAACCGGCGCCTGCATATCCCGCAGATGAGCGTTGAAAGCCTCGCGCATACGGAAAAGTTCCATGTTTGTGTCCAAGTCAAAATGAGCTACTTGCGCCAAAGCATGGACGCCGGCGTCGGTGCGTCCGGCGGCAAAAATATCAATGTTTTGACGGGTGAAGTTGTAAAGTGCGGTTTCAAGCAAGCTTTGCACACTGTCGCCTTCCTGTTGCTTTTGCCAGCCGACAAGATTGGTGCCGTCATACTCTATGGTCATTTTGTATCGGGTCATGGCATAAGCAATAACTTTTCTTTGAAAAATTTGCAACAGAAAAAACAAAACCCCGTCCGGAAGACATGCGGCAGGGATATGCTGCATCCTTTTTTATAGCGGCGGGTGCCGGCCGGATTACTTGTACTTGGGTTCTTAGGCCCGCGGCGCCTGTAAACATTTTACAAACATTTACATTTGCCATATCCGTAGAGGCTATCCCTTTTTATAAAAAAAAGCAATACTTCCAACCGCGCTTTGTGAACAACGAAAAAAAACCGCCATAACAAAGGTGGCGATTGGAAGCTAGCGACACTGTACACAGTCAGCAGTGTGACATATTAATCCATGATTGGAAGTATTTTGTCACCTTCCAATCACCGTGTGATTTTCAGGCGACAAAGTAACGTTCTGTCAAACGCTGTGTAAAAGTTGAGAAGTCGCTAGACCTCGCAGGCAGAACCCCTGCCTGCAAGAGTAATGTTAGCAGAAAAATCTAAAATGTAAAGAGTAATTTTTGAGAAAAATACAAAAATATCAATTTATAGTTGCAACTCTTTCTGCGGCAAGAGAAGTAGCGGCAATCCAGGAAAAAGCACAATAACAACCAAAGCCGAAATACATTTTGCCCGGAATGAACTTGAAATAGTCGTAATCATCTGTATTTTGGTGTTTGACATTTATTTCTCCATTTTATAAGCAGGAATAATTATAACAAAGTAATTAAATAAAAGAGCAGACAAAGCGAAAAAACGAGGATAAAACCAAGCTTGGCAAAAAATAGGCGCTTTTTCCGGCTTTTTTCGGTTTTCGCCGAATAGGTGAAAGCGTTTAAGCGATATTTCCAGATAAAATACATATCGCGCAGATAAAGCGTCATATTTATCAGGTAAAAAGGAATTTGAACGACGTAGCTGGTTTGCTCTAAATTAAGATTGACGAAAAAATTGGTTGAAAAAGCAATAACCCCAGCCAAAGATAAAAGCATAATTATCCGGTTGCCGGTATAAATAAGGTAAATTAATGGGATTAAAAAGCACCAAAGGCTTTCATAATGAGTTTTTGCACCTATCCAGCTAGTAATGCAAACTGCGCCGCCGAAATACATTTGTCCCGGGATGAATTTGAAATAACTGTATTTGTCTGTATCTTTGGTGTTTGGCATTTGTTTCTCCATTTTATAAGCGGGAATAATTATAAGAATTTAAGCAAATAAAGGAACAAGCATAATGTGAAAATGAAAATAAAACCGAGCTTGGCAAGGAACAGACTCATTTTCCGGTTTTCTTCGGTTTTGGCCGAATAGATGAAAGCATTTAGGCGGTATTTCCAGATAAAATATATATCACGTATGTAAAATATTAACTTTAACAGAAAATAAAAGCCCTGAGTGACATAGCTAGTTTGCTCTAAATTGAGATTGGCAAAAAATTTGATTGAAAAAGCAATAATGCCGACCGATGCTGCCACTATGATTATCCGATTGCCGGTATATATCAGGTAGATTAACGGCATTAAAAAGCACCAAAGGTTATCATAATGTGTTTCCATACCTATCCAGTAAGCGAAGAAAAAAGCGCCGCCGAAATACATTTGTCCCGGAATGAATTTGAAATAGTCGGTAATTGTTTTGAACATTAAGGTTTTCCTTTTATCATATTGTTGTTATATTAACTAAATTTGCCGTAAAAATGTTTTATCGTCAAGGCAAAACCTCATTTTTTTGCAAAAAGAGGCTTTGCCTTTTGCCGGTGCTTATTTCCAATATTTATTTAAATATTTTCTGCCGAGTTTTTGTAGAGCCGGATTATTTTTAAAGAGCTGTTCTTTTACGGTTTTAAACTTGTTTAGGGTTTTGATATTTCGTGTCAGATCACCTAAATTTTCCAGTCCGGTTTGCAGAAGATCGTTTGCTTTGCCAAGGCCGGCTAAGTCGGCTTCCTGCTGCAGACGGTCTCTTCGTTTTTGCATACTTCCATCAAAAAGCCGATTGTTAATTCGGCTATAATTACCGGAAGTTAAATGGTCAAGAAAACTTTCCGTGCCGGAAACAATGCCGTCTAAAGTCGCTTTACCGACATCAGCCCATTGATCGCCGGTCAGGTAAAAGCCACGGTTGTTGTATGCGTCCAAACGTTTTTGATTTTCAGCCTGCGCCTGCAGCCGTTTTTGCAGACGATTCATTTCAAAGTTTGTTTGGTTTGCCATATTCATTGTAGAATTGAGGCTATTGCCGGAATTTTCCTGAAACCATTGCGGGCGGATTTGCTGAACATATTCATCCAAATACGGTTCGGCTTCTTCCAAAGTGTTGCCGTTTTGATATATCAGGTTTATCAGGTGTTCAATTTCCGTATCTGATAATTCATCGGCATGGGGATATTTGTATTTTAAATATCCGTAATTGTAGCCATAGCGATTACGTAAGGCTTGATCGCGATGATTGTTAAGAGTTGTGTTGTCAAAAAAATTCATTGAATTTTCCTTTCATAAAAAAATGCCGCAGATGTTTTTTCTACGGCAAAAGTTAGAGTTAAAAAAACCGAAAGCCCTTAAGAGGCTTTCGGCAAAGGAAAAAAAGTACATTTAGTACTTTTAACAAAAAATGATTAGTCTATTTCAATCGTTACGCTTGGTGTTTCAAACCGAAACCCTTCGCAACGATACAAAAATTTATAGCAAATTTTTAAAAAAATGTAACCCTCTATTTTGTATCATGTTGCACAGTTTTGTATCGCTTTGTATCACCATGCGCGGTTAGTGCTTTTGAAAATTCAGAAAATTTATTTATACATTAAACAAAAAGTTCATGATGTCGCCGTCCTGAACAATGTAATCTTTGCCTTCGGAGCGGATTTTGCCGGCTTCTTTGCAGGCTTGTTCGCCGCCCAAACGGACATAATCATCATACGAAATCGTTTCGGCACGGATAAAGCCTTTTTCAAAATCCGAGTGAATAATGCCGGCGCATTGCGGCGCTTTGGAGCCTTTTAAAAATGTCCAGGCGCGCACTTCTTTGGGGCCGGCGGTAAAATAGGTTTGTAAGCCCAAAAGCTCGTATCCGGCGCGGATGATTTTGGCCAGACCGGTTTCTTCCAAGCCTAAACTTTGCAAAAATTCCTGTTTTTCTTCTGCCGAATCCAGTTGGGCGACTTCCGCTTCAATTTCGGCGGAGATAATGACCGCTTTGGCGTTTTCAGCCTCGGCTTTTTTGAATATGGCATCGGAAAATTTGTTGCCGCCGGCTGCCGAGCTTTCATCAACGTTACAAACATACAATACCGGTTTGGAAGTTAAAAGCTGGAGCATTTTATATTGTTTGAAAGCGTCTTTTTCGGATGGGTCTGGTGCTGCGGTGCGTGCGGGCTTTCCGGCGCGCAGGGCGTTGATAACCGGTTCCATGACGGAAGCGCAGACTTTGGCTTCTTTATCACCGCCGGTTTGGGCTTTTTTCTTAACCTGTTCAAAGCGCTTTTCCAAAGATTCCAAGTCGGCAATCATGAGTTCCGTTTCAACAATTTCAGCGTCGCGAATCGGGTCAACCGAGCCTTCAACATGGGTGATGTTGTCATCTTCAAAACAACGCAAAACATGAATGACGGCATCGGTTTCGCGGATGTTGGCTAAAAACTGGTTGCCCAGACCTTCGCCTTTGGAGGCGCCTTTAACTAAACCGGCAATATCCACAAATTCAAGCTGTGTCGGAACAATGTTTTTGGGTTTGACGATTTCGGCAAGCTTGTCAAGGCGCGAATCCGGCACGGCCACGCGACCGGTGTTCGGCTCAATGGTGCAGAAAGGAAAGTTTGCCGCCTGTGCGGCGATGGTTTGTGTTAAGGCGTTAAACAAGGTTGATTTGCCAACGTTCGGAAGGCCGACAATTCCACAATTAAAACCCATAATTAAAAACTCCTGTTTATTTTTTGGCAGCCATGCCCAAAAAGTTTGAACATGAAGCTACCCCGTTTTTGATTAAAACTTCCACGGCTTCCGGCATCAGAGAAATTTCTTGCTTGATGATGTCTTGCTCGGCTTTGGAAAAATGCCCCAAAACATAATCAGCCACTTCAGGTCCTTTGCCGGCCGGATGTCCGACGCCGATGCGAATCCGGTTATAATCCGGTGTGATGTGCGAATCAATGCTTTTTAAACCGTTGTGTCCGCCGGCACCGCCGCCGCGTTTGGCTTTGAGCTGACCGACGCTTAAATCAATATCATCATGTATGACAATGATGTTTTCCGGTAAAATCTTATAAAAAAATGCTGCTTTGACGACGGCGTTGCCGGAAAGATTCATAAAAGTTTGCGGCTTAAGGAGCAAAACTTTTTCCCCGCCGATTTGCCCTTCGGCAACAAGCGCGTCGAATTTGTTTTTGAAACTTGAAAAATTATAGCGGCTGCATATCTCATCAGCCGCCATAAAACCAATGTTGTGGCGGGTATTGGCGTATTCTGCGCCGGGGTTTCCCAAACCTACCACTAAAAACATTTTATTTTTGCCTTTTGATTATTTTTGTTATTTACGCAAAAAGTCAACGTGAATCGGCATATCGGAAACCGGGTGGAATTGGACGTCTTGGCAGACAACTTTGGTGGTTTTGCCGTCAACGTCAACCAAAATTTCCGAATCATAAAAATCCGACAGGTTTAAAGCTTTTTCCAGCTCAACCGGATCAAGGCTGACCAAAACCGGATCTTTTTTGCCGCCGTAAATGACAGCCGGAACGCGTCCCTCACGACGACATGCACGAGCTGCCCCCTTACCTGCTTTCTCACGCTTTAATGCTTTAAAAGTAATTTCTGACATTTTATTATTCCTTATTATATTTTTTGAACAAATACCCTAACAGCCTCCAGGGGTGCCGTTAAAGTAAGGGATTCATACAACTTTATTTTTGGTTTTTCAAGTGATTTTTAACTATTGCCGCGTAAAATGCTGTTAAAAACAGGAGAAGATGATGATTTATGCCTTTTATGGACTGATTTTTGGTTTTTTAATTCCTTATATGGCGCGGCGATTTTCCAAATTTATGCCGGCAACACCGGGTTATGCTTTGTATCATCTGGTATGGCCGGTCAAACGGGTGAAAAAAGAAAAGCGCGCGCAGTCGGCTGAATATCAGCGTTTGGTACGGCAATATCTGATGCGTTCAGTGGGTTGGGCAATTATTTCGGCCGCTTTGAGTTATGCCGCGTACAGCTGTTTTGACGGGATAAATGTTTGGTGGCTTTTGGTGCTTATTTGGATTTTGCTTTTGCTTTATGAAATTGATGAGCGGATGTTGCTGTTGCCGGATATTTTGACCGTGCCGTTGTTGATTTTGGGTTTTATGTTTGCCGCTATTGCCATGCCGGATGTTGATTATTACAGTATTTCGGCAGCGCATTTGAGTGCGCTGGGTGCGGCAGCAGGCTATGTTTTGCCGGTGTTGGCTTCGCTTTTGATTATCCGTAAATATCCGGAAGCTTTTGGCGGCGGCGACATTAAATTGTTGGCGGCCAGCGGCGCATGGCTCGGACTTGGGGCGGTGCCGTATTTGATTTTGATTTCCTGCGTGGTGTTCGGCGCTTTTATGCTTATCCGACGCCAACGGGCAGGGGCTTTCGGTCCGGCAATTGTGATTGCCACTTTAATACTTGTATTTTTTAATGCTTAGGTTATGATGAAAGCTATAATTTTTTACAAAGGGTGAAAAGATGAAGAAAAATATTACAGAAAGCCGCGAAAGGGTTAAAAACTTTGTGGAAAGCCGCAATTTTGATATGTTTATCATGTCGCTTATTTGCTTGGATGCGGTGGTTTTTGGGTTGTTAACCTCAGATTATTTTAATGAGTTTTTCGGTAGTGTCCTGTTTATTTTGGACAGGTTGTGTATGGCTATTTTTATTGTGGAAATGGTGATGAAACTTTATGTTTACGGGCATAAGTTTTTCAAATCGCGCTGGAATACGTTTGATTTTACGGTGATTGCCGTTTCGTCGTTTTCATTTGCCAGCTATTTTATCGTGTTGCGGACGTTTAGGCTTTTCCGCTTGTTGAAATATATTGACCGTTTTTCAAAATTAAAACGTATCTTGACCGTGCTGGGCGCGCTGATGCCGAATTTTGTGGCGGCGCTGATGGTGTTTGCGGTTTTGATTTATGTGTTTGCTATTATGGGTGTCAGTTTGTTTGGCGGCGTGTTTGTGGAATTTTCAACCTTGGGGGCATCGCTTTTTGCTTTGCTGCAAGTGTTTACGCTTGATGGTTGGGCAGAAGATATCGCGCGGCCGGTTATGGCGGTTTTTCCGCATGCGTGGTTGTTTTTTGCGGCGTATTTGTTGTTTTCGTTCTTATTGATGATAAGCTTTATTATGAGTGTGATTGATGAAGTTGTACATCGCGAACTTTTAAAGGAATCGGGAACAGAAGCTTTGAAAGCGCCAAAATCGGAAATGTTGCACATCAAAGCGCCGGCTAAAAAGAAAGCACCGGTCGCGCACCGGAAACCGATTAGGTAAAGAAGCGCCAGGCAAAAGAAAACTCCCGACAGCACGGGAGTTTTCTTTTGGTTCATTAGCGAACGATGTCGCACAGAAGTTTGAAAGCTTCTTTGGTTTGAGCATCATAGAGATAGTGTTTATCTCCATAGAGTACCGAAACTGTTAAAAACCAGCGTAAATCCGCTTTGTCCGGACAACTTTCCGGTGAGGCACACAGCCGGATGATTTCCGTTTCCAACTGATTGACTCGATGTTCCAGTTTCCCGCGTTCGGTAATAACGGATCCGTCATGCAAGACAAGTTGGATTTTTGCATAAGTGCTGATTTTTTTGTTTTTTACAAGAGGAAGAATTTCCTGTACTTGTAATTTGCTCAACAGACGAAAACTTTGTCTCCGGCGTTTGGAAATATCATTTTCCAAACTTGTCACATAGTGACATGTCCGCCCTCTTTTTTGGATGTTTGCAACCCAGTCTTCCTTGGTTTTGTAATCGCTGGTTTGTAGAAACAATGTAACGGTTGTTTCAGAAAAGATTTTTTCGCCACCTAAAGCTGTACAAGCTTGTTTTTTTGCTGTGTAGTTCATAATTTAATAAAAATAAGTTAGATGAAAGTATTGTAGCTTTTAATGATTTTTTGTCAATAAAAATGTTTGCAGAAAATATGTTAGACTTCTTGACAATAGCGTTTGTAAACACTAACTAAGGTATTAGTTAAAAATCAAGAAAGGAAAAAACAATGAAAATTAAACCTTTACATGACAGAGTTTTGGTTCGCCGCTTGGATGAAGTTACCAAGACAAACGGCGGAATTATCATTCCGGATACGGCTAAAGAAAAGCCTTCAGAGGGTGTTGTGGAAGCCGTTGGGACGGGTCGAGTCGCACCGGACGGCAAAGTTGTTGCGATGACAGTTAAAGTCGGCGATAAAGTTTTGTTCGGCAAATATGCCGGAACGGAAGTCAAAATTGATGGTGAAAGCCGTTTGATGATTAGAGAAGACGATATTTTGGCAATTGTAGAATAAGGAAAGGATAAAATAAAATGGCAGCAAAAGATATTGAATTTGGCAGCGATGCCCGCAGCAAAATGCTTAAAGGCGTGGAAACACTTGCCAAAACCGTGAAAGTGACGTTGGGTCCGAAAGGCCGCAACGTGATGTTGGATAAGTCTTACGGTGCGCCGAAAATCACCAAAGACGGCGTTTCGGTTGCTAAAGAAATTGAATTGGCTGATAAGTTTGAAAATATGGGCGCGCAGTTGGTTAAAGAAGTCGCTCAAAAAACCGCTGACAAGGCCGGTGACGGCACGACAACGGCGACCGTTTTGGCAGAAGCCATTATTAAAGAAGGTTGTAAGGCTGTGGCTGCAGGTATCAACCCGATGGATTTGAAACGCGGTATTGATATGGCTGTTGAAGCCGTGGTTGAAGATGTGAAATCACGTTCCAAAGAAATCAAAACATCGGAAGAAATTGCTCAAGTTGGTACAATTTCTGCCAACGGCGATACCAGTATCGGCGAATATCTGGCAAGAGCTATGGAAAAGGTCGGTAATGACGGCGTGATTACGGTTGAAGATGCCAAAGGACTAGAGACGGAACTTGATGTGGTGGAAGGCATGCAGTTTGACCGCGGTTATCTTTCCCCTTATTTTGTAACGAATCCGGACAAGATGAGCTGTGAGTATGATAATCCGTATATTTTACTTTATGATCAGAAAATTTCCAGCCTGCAGCCGATGTTGCCGGTTTTGGAAGCGGTGGTGCAATCCGGCCGTCCGCTGTTGATTATTGCCGAAGATATTGAAGGTGAAGCTTTGGCAACGTTGGTTGTCAACCGTATCCGCGGCGGCTTGAAAGTTTGCGCGGTTAAGGCGCCGGGGTTTGGCGATCGCCGCAAAGCCATGCTGCAGGATATGGCCGTGTTGACCGGTGGACAGGTTGTTTCCGAAGAACTGGGTATGAAGATTGAAAACGTTACTTTAGATATGCTCGGTACATCTAAACGGGTTGAAATCACTAAAGATGATACAACAATCATTGACGGTGCCGGTCAGAAAGATTTGATTGATGCTCGTGCGGCTCAAATCCGCAAAGAAATTGAAACAACCACTTCTGATTATGACCGCGAAAAGTTGCAAGAGCGTTTGGGCAAACTTTCCGGCGGTGTGGCGGTGCTGCGCGTCGGCGGCTCTTCCGAAGTTGAAGTTAAAGAAAAGAAAGACCGTATCGACGATGCTTTGAACGCAACGCGTGCGGCGGTTAAAGAAGGCGTGGTCGCCGGCGGCGGCGTGGCTCTGCTTTATGCCTCAAGAGCTCTGGATAAATTGACGGCGGCAAATGAAGACCAGAAAGCCGGTATCAATATTATTCGTAAAGCCATTCAGGCACCTATCCGTCAGATTGCGGACAATGCCGGTGTTGACGGTGCTGTTGTTGTCGGCAAACTTTTGGAAAGTACCGATACCAACTATGGCTATAATGCTCAAAGCGGTGAGTATACCGATATGATTAAAGCCGGTATTGTTGATCCGACCAAGGTTGTGCGGACAGCTTTGCAAGATGCGGCGTCGGTCGGCGGGTTGTTGATTACAACTGAAGCCATGGTGACTGAAGCGCCGGTTAAAGAATGCCACTGTGGTCAAGGTGCTGCCGGTATGGGCGGTATGCAAGGCGGCATGGGTTTCTAAAACCAGGTTATTATTTATAAAAAATGCCTCTGTTTTTTGCAGAGGTGTTTTTTTTATAAAATTTTAATAAAAATATGTTGACAAAAAATTGTTTTTGTATAAATATCGGAGGTGATATTGATTTTTATGTTTAATTATTTTAATTTTTTATATGGAAGAAAGAGAATATTATGTCGCGCAAGCGCACTCAATTAGAGAGTTAGAAAAACAAGTCAACGAGAAGTTAAAAGAAAAATGGGATTGCTACGGTAATCTTGTTGTTGTTGGCGGCGGCTATCAAATTCTTTACTGTCAGGCTATGATCATAAGACGAAGTGTGGCTGCAAGACAGGGAGAAAAGCGAAATATAAGGCAAATTTGACCTTATCTGTTAACAAAAAGAATCCTGCCAATAAGGCAGGATTCTTTTTGTTTGTTGTATGAGTTTAATCTTTGGCTGCCGGTTCAATCCGCATAGCGTAGAACGAACGCCATACGAACACCAGACCCAGCAGGAAGAAGAAAATTCCCAGCCCGGCTGAAACGCAAGCCGGTGCTTTGGCTGCCATTTCAACAGCCAGCAATCCGAATAACGTTGTGAATTTGATGATCGGATTTAAGGCAACTGAGGAGGTGTCTTTATATGGATCACCGACCGTGTCACCGACAACGGCGGCATCGTGTAAAGGCGTGCCTTTTTCTTCCAAATCAACCTCAACTACTTTTTTGGCATTATCCCATGCGCCGCCGGCGTTAGCCATATATAACGCTTGGAAAAGCCCGAAGATGGCAATTGAAATCAGATAGCTGGCGAACAGGTTGGCATCAAAGCAGGCAAATGCTATCGTGAACGAGAAGATAACGATAAAGATGTTGAACATGCCTTTTTGCGCATAAATCGTGCAAATACGGACAACATTTTTCGAATCTTCAACCGAAGCGGCTTTTTTGCCATCTAAGTGAATATGCTTTTTGATATAATTGACTGCGCGATAAGCACCGGCCGAGACCGCTTGCATGGAAGCGCCCGAGAACCAGTAAATAACGGCGCCGCCCAAAATCAACCCGAACAAAACATATGGATCAAGCAGATTTAAGGACAGATTTAACAACAAGATGATTGAGAAAATCATTGTTGTTGCACCGATAACCGCTGTGCCGATTAAAACCGGTTTGGCTGTTGCCTTAAAGGTGTTGCCAGCCGAATCGTTTTCTTCCAACAGGTGTTTACCGACTTCAAAATTCGGTTCAAAGCCATAGTCGTCTTTGATTTCTTTTTTGATACCTTTGATTTGTTCAATTTGTGAAAGCTCAAAAACGGATTGGGCGTTGTCAGTTACCGGGCCATACGAATCGACAGCGATGGTGACCGGCCCCATGCCGAGCATACCGAAAGCTACCAGACCAAAGGCGAAGACGGTCGGATAAACCATGTAAGAATCCAAGCCTTCACAAGCTGTGAAAAAGGCAATGACCATTAAACCCACCATCACAATTCCTTGCCAGAAGGCTGAGAAATTACCGGCGACAATACCGGAGATGATGTTTAATGATGCACCGGCTTCACGGCTGGCATTGACAACTTCTTCAACATGTTTTGATTTTGAAGAGGTGAAAATCTTGGTAAATTCCGGGATAAGCGCAGCGGCTAATGTTCCGCAGCTGATGATGGTTGAAAGTTTCCACCACAAATCCGGTCCGAATACTTCACGGTCAATCATAACATAAGAAACGCCGAAAGTAACCAAAATGGAAATAATGGATGTAAGCCATACCAAGCTGGTTAAAGGTGTTTCAAAGTTGAATTTTTCTTTGTTGCCGAAGCGGACTTTGGAAATCCAGTTGTTTAAAGCATAAGAACAAATGGAAGTTAAAATCATCAGCACGCGCATGGTGAAAATCCAGGTAATCAGGCGGGCTTGAATGTCAATGCCGTTTTGCATTGCAACCAAACTGCCGTCAGAAGTATACATCATGCCGGCACCCAAAACGATGAAACTGATTAAAGCCACACCGGTAACGCCGTAGGTTTCAAAACCGTCAGCGGTCGGGCCAACAGAATCGCCGGCATTGTCGCCGGTGCAATCAGCAATCACGCCGGGGTTGCGGGCATCGTCTTCATCAATTTTGAAAATAATTTTCATCAAGTCGGCGCCGATATCGGCAATTTTGGTGAAAATGCCGCCGCAAATGCGCAAAGCTGAGGCGCCTAAAGATTCACCAATGGCGAATCCGATAAAGCAGGCACCGGCGTTGTCGCGCGGAACAAACAAAAGAATGAAAATCATCATAATCAGTTCAACGCAAATCAGAAGTACGCCGATGGACATGCCCGAATGCAACGGCAAGTTCATGACCGGAAAAGCCTTGCCTTTAAGTGAGGCAAAAGAAGTGCGGGCGTTGGCATAAGTGTTGATGCGCATGCCAAACCAGGCAACCGTAAAGGAGCCCAAAATACCCAAAATCGACCATAATAAGATATTTAAAACTTTGGGTAGAGGAACTTCGTTTAAATAAAAGAAGTAGTAGAAAATGCAAACGGCAATGAAACATTCTAAAATCAGCAGAAGAACAGCTTGTTGTTTCATATAAGTTTTGCAGGTGGTGTATATGGTTTCTGCAACGTTAACCATGGCTTTGTGCGCCGGAAGATTTTTAATCTTTATAAATTCATAAAGACCAAAAAGCATGCCGAGTACGCATATAAACATACCGGTAAGCAAAATGTGCGAGCCGGTAATGCTAAAGCCAAAAATGTCAAAGGCAACATCAAGCGAGGGAATGTGCAAATCAATTTCCGAGGCTTGTGCGTCTTTGAACAGAAAAAGCATAGAAAATAAAGCAGCGATGGCGGCTTTACTTAATTTATTTATTTTCAGCATAATACATCCTTTGTAAAAGTGGGTTATACCCGCATCAAAAGTTTTGTCTGACGATACGGGTTTATGGGTATATCTTAAAGGGCTTATTCTAAAGAATCTATTAAATTTTTCAGGATATTAACCATCTGTTTTTATTCGAAAATAAAAAAAACGGCAAAGAGCCGTTTGTGGTTGATATGATTGTTATAAAACATTACCGACGTTTACTTGCTCGACATCAAAATAGAGCCGGCCTTCGTTATCTTTAATATCGGGATCAGCGCCTGATTTTATGAGAAGAGAAACAATATCGTCATTGCCGCTTGAGGCTGCATAAAAAAGAGCTGTTTTACCATCTTTGTCGGTTTTGTTTAAATCTGCGCCGGCGTTAATAAGAAGCTGAACAATCTCTAAATTCCACGCATTGGTTGATGCGTTCATTAAAGGAGTGCCAAGCGTGCTATCGAGGTTAACATCTGCCCCGGCGTCAATAAGCATTTGAGCCAGAGCTTTCATGCGGCTCATTTCAAGAAAAAGATTTTCTTTTAATTTGTCTTGGATTTCAGGGTTGCTGACATCCAGTCCCATTGTTTTCATCATCATAATTTGTAGTTGCAATTCGTTGGCTTTGGAAGTGGCTACATTTAACGGAATCATACCGTTTTTTGCCGGCATGTTGACATCAGCGCCGTATTCTATGGCTTTTTTAGCAACATTTAAGTCCGGATTGCGGGTTAAAAGATAATATAAGACTGGATTGCCGGCAGAATCTTTGGTATTAAAATCAAAATTTTGTTTTTTTAACATTTCAATGCTGTCAAGGTTGGCTTCTGACATTTGCTTTTCCAAATCGGAATTTTGGTCTGCCTTCGGCATTGAAACGGTAGCACTTCCTTCTTTGGGAGACGGAGCAGCTGCGGTTTCAACAGCAGCAGGGGCATTGCTATTGTTTTCCTGTGCGGAAACGGAAATTGCAAAAGTTAAACAAAAAATACTTAAGACGAATTTATACAACATAATTTTATTCTCCCGTTGAAGTTTGGCGCGTGTAATTAAGAACGGTATTGCCGAAATGCAGTTTCAGGTTATGCTCATCAAGCTGCTGTATTTCAAATTCTTCCTTGATGGTGATGGTTCTGCCGTTGCCGATGCTTTGCCCGGTCAGGGTAAGAATATTTCCCTCCCGCTGCCAGCCGGTGTACAGCAATGTATGCATATTAACCGATTGGGCGCTGCCGTCTTTATTTAACGTTATGCCCTGAAGCTTGTCTTCCATTCCGGGAATCGGTTGAACCCAGGTGCCGATGATTTTATCTTTTGTGCAGCCATTTAAAATGAAGAATGCTGTTATTAGCATAAAAATAAGTTTTTTCATAGTGTGTGCCTTGCTTAATATTTATGCATTAAGCATAATCATTTTTGTTGATTTTGCAAGTTAAAATAATCAATCAGCATATATTATACCAAAATGTCCGGCACTGGTACGGTGTTTTTTATTTATGGTGTTAAGTAATTGTGTTGGGAAAAAATTAAAGAGAAAATCTGTTGTATAAGATGAAAATTTTGTCGTATTATTTTATATTTGTGGTATTTTAGACGAATAATTAAACATAAAATAGCGAAGTAGTGTTATGAAAAAGGAATTGAAAGCTTTTTTGATTGCCGCGTTGTTAATTGCCGGCGGAATTGGTTTATATTTATCAAGGAATTTGGAATTTTTTCATCATCGGGAGAGCCTGTCTAATGAAAAAGTTTCTTCAAAGTATGTGACAATGGCGGACTTTTCTTTGTTTGCCGGAGAATGGGTTGATTTGGCCGGTGTTTTTGACGGCGTGGTGAGGTTTGTGGAGATTAAGACCAAGCCGGGTTCTTTTCATAACCATGCTTTGGCGGTTTATGATGATAATCGGCATGGTTTTGTCTGTTTCCCGGAAAAAGAACCAACATTTTATTGTCTGCCTGTTATTTTTAACAAATCAGAATTGTCGCCGAATGACCGGTTTGATGAGGTTATCAGCGGCGGTTTTTCCGAACAGCTTTTGGCAGGGGTTTTTAACTTGAGTCCGGAGGAAGAATTAACGTTTGTCGGAAAACTGCTTATGGTAGAAAATTCTGCAGAAACGGTGTTGGCAAGATTGAGAAAGCAGCACAAATAAAAGGTTGGGTGCTTTGGCGGGGATCTTTGCTTGTTTTCTAGTTTCGCTTCGTGGCGCTGCCGCTTCTCGCTCAACAAGAAAACTGCACTGCTCACAACGAAAAGTGACATTTAGTCACTTTTCTATCGGTTTGCGCGTCTTAAGGTTCGCTCCCCAAAATCAAATATGCCATCAAAAAACCTCCCGTTAAGGGAGGTTTTGGCGTCTAGCTTCGTAAGGCTCGCGTTAGAACGCTTGCCAACTGCGCTTCGGTCATAGACATTCAGCCATTCGCCGCGGTTGCTGCCGCCGCCCTTACTCATGGTGAATGTCTATCTACGCCATTAAAAAAAGCACCGTTAGGTGCTTTTTTTAATGGCGTACCCGGCGGGGATCGAACCCACAACCTTCGGCGTCGGAGGCCGACACTCTATCCAATTGAGCTACGGGTACATTCTTAATTGCTACACCCTTTTATACTATTTTATTTTATATTGCTAGTATTTTTTTAAGTTTTTTTAATAATTTTGCTTGACTTGTCAACTAAATGTATGTATTAACAAGCAACAAGATTGTTGTTTGTTTGAATAAAAGGATAATTAAAATGGCTAGAAAATGTGATATCTCCGGCGTTGGCGTCATGAGCGGTAATAATGTCAGCCATGCTAACAACCATACACGCCGTCGCTTTTTGCCGAATCTGCATGTCGTTTCTTTGTTGAGCGAAACTTTAGGTAAGGTTTTTAAGTTGAAAGTTTGCAGCAAAACTTTACGCTCTATTGAACACAATGGCGGTTTGGATGCTTATTTGGAAACAACTTCCAATTCTAAACTGACGGAAGAGGCAAAAAAAATTAAAAAATCTATTGCTAAGAAAAAAGCAGCAAAATAGTTGTTTCTAATGAAAAAATCTTAAGAAACCTCTACCTTTTGGGTGGAGGTTTTTTGTGCTTGAAATGCTTTATTTTATGAATCTAAAAAATATTTGACATATTTGTCAAAATACGGTATAGTGGCTTTTAGAATAAAATTATTTAGTATGGAAAAATTTGCAAAAAACGTTATTGCCATTGTAGGCAGTATTATTTTAGTGGGCATTTTTACGTTTGTTTGGGTTAATCTCCCAGCGGAAATGTCTTTTGCTGATAAATTGTTTATGACCGTTATTCATACGGTGATGATAATTGTCGGAGGGATATTCTTCATAAAGCTTATAAGCGATATGGGGAAAATGTATAAAGAAATAAAATCCATGGAAGATTAAAACCCATGGAAAAAATAAAAAATGAGCGCCCTTATCGGCGCTCATTTTTTATTTTGTAAACTTTAAGCTGATTATAACTCACCAACATAAATGCCTAAATCATGTGCAGCCAAGACATAATCGCTGTTTGCGTCCAGATGAGATGTGCCGCAGGCAACCACCTGCTCCAGCGGATAGGATTCAAATTTGCCGTTGGAGAACCCTACCATCACGCCGGTATGACCATTTGCCAGTAATTCGACTGCTTTGGCAGCAAAAACTGAGGCTAAAATGCGGTCAAAGGCTGTCGGGTTGCCGGAACGTTGGACGTGTCCTAAACGGGTGACACGAGTTTGAAAACCTTGATATTTGGCGTTTAAAGCATGGCTTAAATATTCGCCAATACCGCCGTTGATTTTTTCGCCAATTAAATTTTTGGCACCGCTGACCTGTTCGCCGGTTTCGGTTTTTACACCTTCAGAAACAACAATAACCGCATGACGGCGACCACTCTTTTTAACATTTTCCAGTTTAGTAATAATACCGTCTATTGTATAAGGAATTTCAGGCACCAGACAAATGTCAGCAAAACCAGCCAGGGCAGATTGAATCGCCAAATGGCCGGCATCACGTCCCATAACTTCTAAAATTAAGGCGCGGTGATGTGAGCGAGCGGTTGTTTCCATACTGTCCAAAGCATCGGTGCAAACTTGACAAGCCGTGTTAAAACCTACTGAAAACTGAGTTAAAGGTGTGTCGTTGTCAATGGTTTTGGGAATACCGATCATTTTAACACCGGCATTTTTGCAATAATTGCTGACAATGTTCATGCTGCCGTCGCCGCCAACGACAACAACGGCATCAAGCCCAAGTTCTTTGACACCTTCGCCAAAACGACGAGACATCTCGGCTTGAGAATCCATCTTGACGCCTTTGTTTAAAGAACCGAGATAAGAGCCGGAAATGCGCGGCCAAGGTGTGTCGGAGAAATTTTTAGGAGTGAGAATTTCATAAGAAAGCGGACGCTCGGTTAAACCGTCGGTGCCGTCATGAATGCCATAAACTTCCCAACCGCGACGGTTGGCAGCTTTTACAACAGACGAGATAACGGCATTGAGACCGGCACAGTCGCCGCCACTGGTTAAAATGCCAATTTTTTTAATTTCATTCATCTTAAAATTCTCCATTCTTACTATAAAATGTTGGTATTTATTTTGTAGTTGATTTTTGTTCAATATTGTAGTATCATTTCTTACAAATTTTAGAAAAATATTTCCAGTAAAAAATACAATATGTGCTAAACTTTTTTATAAAAGGACGATAAAACGTATGTTACGTAATGATAATTTTGGCAAATTGCAGCAACAACTTTGTGAATTGAAGCTTGAAGAACGCCGCGTTAGTTCGGATATTCGACAGTTGGTGCGAGCTAACCGGACGATTGATTTTTATCAGGCTCAGCAGCTTAATAAAATGCGTACCGGGTTGAAAAATAAAATTCAAAAGGTGGAAGCCAGCATTATGCCGAATATTATTGCTTAAACTTATGTAAAATGTTTAGGCAGATGAGTTTTTTGCTTGCTTTTTACGAATCGTTATGTTAGATAAGCAATCAAATTGTTTTAACTTATCAGATAAAATAGAAGAGAGGTGATTTAAGTGGTTCAGGTTACTGTTATCGGTAACGATGTTGCTCAGTCTTTGAAAGTCTTGAAAAAGAAAATGCAGCGCGAAGGCATTTTCCGTGAGATGAAATTGCGCCGTTGCCATGAAAAAAATTCTGAAAAGAAAGCACGTCGCCAGGCTGAGGCTATCCGCCGTGCCAGAAAGCAACTGCGTAAACGCTTAGATACCGAAGGTTTCTAAATTTGTTCAAATTAAAATGCCCCGGAAAAAACGGGGCATTTTTGTAACTTTCCGAATTAACCTGTGGTAAAATTAACTGTTTGTACAAATTCGGTAGAGGAACCGCTGCGGTATAATTCATAAGCTTCTTCACATATGGTATAAAAATCTTTGGTTGAATACTTTGACAGGCATTTGCTGTTTTTAGAACATCGTTTATCGGAAACAAGCGTTATGTGATAGCCACCAAAAATGGTAGTGTCTGAAAAAACCGACAAGGCAGCATAATTTTTCATAATTTCAAATATGTTAACACAACTGGTTATTGAGGCAATATCTATGTGTTCGCCGGCTTTTTGAGAGGTGTAATGAATATAATATTGCAGTTTGCTAAAACGCTCAATCCAATTTCCCATGGCATCGTTCCATTTGTTCTCTATCAACCCGGCCGGAACCAAATTCATTTTTTCCAAAACTTTAGAAATATGCATGCCGTCAGAAGAAGAAAAATTATTTTCAGATAAAACAGAAACAGTTGCTGCAAATAATTGAGAATATTGCTCAGCCTGTTTATTGAGTTTATACTTCGTCATTGCTTTGGAATATCCCGAAATCGCGCCAACGGAAAGCACACCAATAATTGCTAAAACGCCCAACATCTCAACCATAGATCGACCATTTTCACGCATAATATTTTCTCCAAATTGCAAAAAACACCTGTTTACGCGGTATTCTAAACCGTTTTTTTTTTTTGCAATTTTAAAGAGTCCGGTGGGGATAACTTACAACCGGCATTTTATCGTCATGCCACTGCCGAGCATTGCGCGGCAGTTTAGGCATCTCTTCTCATACGTGCGATAGACGCCTAACCTCGAGTGCTAAAGCACTCTCAGGGCGTGACAGAGAGGGGGATTGCGCGGTGGTGGCGTGGTGGAAAAGAGAAACCGTGCGGTGGTGGTGAAGCGGTATGAAGACGAATCGGATTCCTTAAAACAATATAGCCAAATGTTTTATTTAAAACAGATATGCTTATTTTAAGTTGTTATATTTTTGAAATATTTATGTCGAATCAATGTTTTGAGCTTAACCGGTTGATATATATTGAATCTTTTTTTGTTAATGAATTTATCCACTTTTAAAGAATTTTTTTTGTGCCTATTTTTAAAGGGATAGACTGTTTGAAAGATTTATTAACTATTTTATTCTTGTGACTCTAAAGTTATTTTTGCAAGATGCTTTTTAGAAAATGATACTCCAATAAAAATTATGTGCATACTATATATAGTTTCTTTACAAAATTTTAATACTATATATAGTATACAACTAAGCAACTTAATGCGGTAAATAAAAAATATGGTCTAAAACAAACTTTTAAGGAAAAACTTATGTCCGAACAAAAATACGAAATGCCGACAATGAATAACGATAATACGGTCGTTACGCAAGTCACTAAAAGAGACGGAACATTAGCCCCGTTTGACAGCAGCAAGATTTATAACGCGATTTTGAAAGCCGGTACATCTACCAAAGAATTCGGTGAACAAGAATCGTGGTTACTGACGGCTAAGGTTTTAAAAGTTATTGAACACAAGTTTAGCGAATCGCTGCCGTCGATTGAACAGATTCAAGATATTGTTGAGCAGGTGCTGATTTCAGATAACTATTTTCAGACAGCTAAGGCTTATATTTTATATCGCGACCAACGTAACCGTATGCGTTCGGATAAAAAAGTTATGGTTGATGTGGAAAGCTCTATCAACGAATATCTGGAAAAACTGGACTGGCGTGTTAATGCCAATGCAAACCAAGGATATTCCAACGGCGGTTTGATCTTAAACGTTTCCGGTAAAGTGACGGCAAACTATTGGTTGAGCCATGTTTATCCGGCAGAAGTCGGTGAGGCACACCGCAATGGCGATATTCATATTCATGATTTGGATATGTTGGCGGCATATTGTGCCGGATGGTCGCTGAAAAACTTGTTGCATGAAGGTTTCAACGGCGTACCCGGAAAAGCTGAGGCCGGTCCGGCCAAGCACTTGTCGGCGGCGGTCGGGCAGATGGTCAACTTTATGGGCACGCTGCAAAACGAATGGGCCGGTGCGCAGGCTTTTTCATCAGTTGATACTTATTTGGCGCCGTATATCCGCAAAGACAATCTTTCCTATCGTCAGGTGGAACAGAGCATTCAGGAGCTGGTTTATAACTTGAATGTTCCATCGCGCTGGGGTTCGCAAACGCCGTTTACCAACTTTACTTTTGACTGGGTTTGTCCGGAAGATTTGCGCAACACGCATCCGATTATTGCCGGCGAGGAGCAGCCTTTCACTTATGGTGATTTGAAAGAAGAAATGGCCATGATTAACAAGGCATACATCACGGTGATGATGAAAGGCGATATTAAAGGACGTCCGTTTACGTTCCCGATTCCGACTTATAATATGACGCCTGATTTTCCGTGGGAAGAAGAAAACACCGAACTGTTGTTTGAAATGACAGCAAAATACGGTATGCCTTATTTTCAAAACTTTATCAATTCGGTTTTGAAACCGGGACAGATTCGTTCCATGTGCTGCCGTCTGCAGCTTGATTTGCGCCAACTTCTGGCCAAAGGCAACGGCTTGTTCGGTTCAGCCGAGCAAACAGGTTCGGTCGGCGTTGTTACGTTTAACTGCGCCCGTTTGGGATATGTTTATAAAGGCGATGAAGCCGGTTTGTTCGGACGGGTTGACGAGTTGTTGAACATTGCGCGCACTTCGCTTGAAATCAAACGCAAGGTTATTCAACGTTTGATTGACAACGGCTTGTTCCCGTACACCAAGCGTTATCTCGGCACATTGCGCAATCACTTTTCTACCATTGGCGTTAACGGTATCAATGAGATGATTCGCAACTACACCAATGATGAACACGATATTTCCGACGAGTGGGGACAGGCGTTTGCCGAAAAATTCTTGGATTATATCCGCGACAAGATGGTTAAAATTCAAGAAGAAACCGGGCATATGTATAATCTGGAAGCCACACCGGCAGAAAGTGCGACATATCGTTTTGCGCGTGAAGATAAAAAGAGATTTAAAGATATTATTCAAGCCGGAACCAAAGAAGATCCGTATTACACCAATTCTTCCCAACTTCCGGTCGGGTTCACCGATGACCCGTTTGAAGCGCTGGATTTGCAGTCTACTCTGCAAACCAAATATACAGGCGGCACGGTTTTGCACTTGTATATGAATCAGCGGATTTCATCGGCTAAGGTCTGCCGTGATTTGGTTAAAAGAGTTTTGACCAATTATCGGTTGCCTTATATCACGATTACCCCAACATTTTCCATTTGCCCGAAGCACGGTTATTTGTCAGGGGAACACAAATTCTGCCCAATCTGCGATGAAGAGAAGAAAGCAGAAAAATTAAAAGCCTTGCAACAGGCGAACCAGAACGTAGCGTAAAAAAATTATTCATAGATAAGGAGATACAAAATGACCAACGTAATCAATATTGAAGATGTTAAATTAGCCGACAGCGAAAGACAACCTTGCGAAATCTGGACACGGGTTATGGGTTATCATCGTCCGGTTTCTGAATTCAACAAGGGCAAAAAATCGGAATATTATTCACGTGTTTGCTTTTGTGAAGAAAAAGCTGTTCGTCATTTGAACGAAGAATTGGCTTTGGCTGCCGAATAAAGATTGTTTTATGAGGCTTAAAGCCGCCGCAAAGTCCCGAAAATGTGGAAAGCGGCGGCTTTTTTTAAACGAAAGATTTAAGAAGTGAATACAGAAGAAATTGTTATCGGCGATGTTGAGAAATTCAGTATCGTAGATTATCCGGAACATATGGCGGCAGTGGTTTTTATGCAGGGTTGCCCATGGCGCTGTCCGTTTTGTTACAACACGTCGCTGCAAAAAATAGGGGCTGAACCGGAGAGTGATTGGACGTTTTCCAAACTGATGAATTTGCTGGAGAGGCGCAAAGGCGTGTTGGATGCGGTGGTGTTTTCCGGCGGTGAGCCGTTGGTTCAGGGCGAGGCGTTGGAAAGCGCCATAGATGTGGTTAAGGCTTTGGGTTATAAAGTCGGGTTGCATACCGGCGGTTATCGGCCGGAAATTTTAGAACGAATCGTTGAGAAAATCGACTGGGTCGGTTTGGATATTAAAGCACCGTTTGAGGTCGAAAAATATAAAATGGCGACCGGTGGTTATACTTTGGTAGAAAATGTTAAAAAGAGCCTTGAAATTTTGGCGGCAAGCGGTAAGCATTTTGAGTGTCGGACAACCTGCGATCCGCGGATTTTGACGATTGAAGATATTTATAAAATCGCCGAATCTTTGAAAGAGGCGGGCGTGCAAGAATATTATCTGCAAAAGTACCGTCCGATACCGACCGATAAAACCACAACCGATGAGCAATGTTTGGCGTTGGTGGAAAATCAGGCGTTAGTGATGTATTTACAGAAGACTTTTCCGAAATTTGAGGTTAGAAAGTAAAAACAAAATATATTTTTAATATAAAAACCCTGAAATTAAAGATTTCAGGGTTTTTACAGATTATAACATCAGATTATTCGCGGTCTTCGCCGGTTTCCTGGTTGACACGTTTGGCGGAAAGTTTCCACTTGCCGCGGTTGTCAACGCCCAAGCATTTGACCCACATGGTGTCGCCTTCTTTATAAAAATCAGAAACGGAGGCAATGCGCTCATCTTTGATTTCAGAAATATGCACCAAACCTTCGGTGGCGCCGACAAAGCGGACAAAGGCACCAAAATCAGTGATTTTGGTGATAACGCCTTTATAAATCACACCTGGTTCAGGTTCGGCGACAATGCCTTGAATAATGCTCATGGCAGCTTCGCCGTCAGCGGTGTTGACGGAAGCAATTTGCACCACGCCGTCATCCGAGATATCAATTTTAGTGTTGGTTTTTTCAATGATTTCCCGAATAACTTTACCGCCCGTGCCGATGACTTCGCGAATCTTGTCCACCGGAATTTTCATAGAGATAATCCGCGGTGCTAACGGCGAAACATTCGGACGCGGCTCGGCAATGGCTTTTGCCATTTCGCCCAAGATGTGGATACGGCCTTCGTGCGCTTGAGCTAAAGCGGTTTGCATAATCTCTTTGGTGATGGAGGTGATTTTGATATCCATCTGCAAAGCGGTAACACCGTCTTTGGTGCCGGCAACTTTGAAGTCCATGTCGCCCAAGTGGTCTTCGTCGCCTAAAATATCGGTCAAAACCGCCACTCTGCCGTCGGCTTCTTTGATTAAGCCCATAGCAATGCCGGCAACCGGTTTTTTGAGAGGAACACCAGCGGCTTCCAACGATAAGGTTGTGCCACAAACGGTGGCCATGGAAGACGAACCGTTGGATTCCATAATATCGGAAACCACGCGCACCGAATAAGGGAATTTTTCTTTGTCTTTGGGCATCATCGGGTGAATAGCTCTCCACGCCAGTTTGCCGTGGCCGATTTCACGACGTCCGGGAGAACCCAGACGACCGCATTCGCCAACCGAAAACGGCGGGAAGTTATAATAAAGCATAAAATCTTGCTTATATTCAGCCATCAATCCGTCCACAATCTGGGCGTCGTCCTCGGTACCTAAGGTGGTAACAACCAAAGCCTGTGTTTCACCGCGGGTGAACAAAGCCGAACCGTGCGTGGTGGGCAGGACATCAACTTCGCAGCTAATCGGGCGGACGGTCTTGGTGTCGCGTCCGTCAATACGGCGGCCGGTTGATAAAACTTTTTCACGCATAGTTTTGTGCATGATGTGTTCAATAACATCACCAATGTAACGAACTTCAATTTCGTTTTCCGGATCAATCGTGGCTTTGACTTCTTCAGCCAACTGACCCAAAATCGTGCCGCGGGTTAATTTATCAACCTCATTGAAAGCTTCTCCGTATTTTTTGCCGAAGTCTTTTTCAATTCGGGCGCACAATTCGTCAAATTCGGGTGGGAATTTCGGTTCTTCCCAAGCCGGTTTGCCGGCTTGTTTCTTTAACTCGTTAATCATGTTAATGACCGGTTGGAAGTTTTCAAAGCCAAACATTACTGCACCGAGCATTGTTTCTTCGGAAAGCTCGTTGGCTTCGGATTCAACCATTAAAACGCCTTCTGATGTTCCGGCGACGGTCAATTCCAAATCAGATGTCTTTTGTTCTTCCAAGGTCGGGTTTAAGATGTAGGCACCGTTTTTGTAACCGATTTTAGCAGCGCCGATAGGGCCTAAAAACGGAATGCCGGAAACAGCCAATGCGGCAGATGCGGCAACCATAGCGACTATATCGGAATCGTTTTTCTGGTCGTGTGACAAGGTGGTGCAAACAATTTGTACTTCGTTTTTGAAGGCGTCCGGAAACAGCGGGCGAATCGGCCGGTCAATCAGACGGGATATTAAGACCTCGCGTTCGGAAGGTTTGCCTTCACGTTTCATAAAACCGCCGGGGATTTTGCCGGTGGCATAATATTTTTCCTGATAGTTAACGGTTAAAGGGAAGAAATCCTGATCGTCTTTGACTTCTTTGGCGGCAACAACGGTGGCAACAACAACAGTATCTCCATAAGTTGCCATAACGGCGCCGGTTGCCTGACGGGCAATTTTGCCTGTTTCTAATGTTAATTTACGGCCACCCCAGTCTATTTCTTGGCGGCATGTTTTAAAATCGATCATATTTTCTACCTTTCTCTTTTCCTATAAACCTCACCTGACAAAATGTCAGGATTTTATAAAACTGCGGAGCCCCATGCCCCGCAGTTTTTTAATCTGTCTGTTATTACTTACGCAGATCCAGTTTTTTAATGATTGCCTGATAACGGTCTTCGCTCTTGGATTTCAAGTGATCCAAAAGGTGACGCCGGCGGCTGACCATTTTCATCAACCCCAAGCGGGAATGCAAATCTTTTTTATGAACATTGAAGTGTTCAATCAAAGAATTGATGCGGTATGTCCAAATGGCAATCTGGACTTCCGGTGAACCGGTATCATTCGGTTTTGTGCCGTATTTGGCAACAATTTCTTGCTTTTGTTCGTTTGTAATCGACATCTTAAAATTTCCTTTTTTAAAAATTAAACACACGAATCGGAGAAATTTTCCCCGTTTCAATCTTCACGACGGCTGTCAAACAATCATCGCACATGGCGGCCGCAACTTTTCCGATAAGGTTTTTAACATCATAGGATTTTGGCGAAACGCTCTGGCCATGCCTTAATTTGACAGCATCTTCCGCCGAAACGGCAATCACCGCGATGTCGCGCAGTGATGTCTCAACCGGCAAAAGTAATGATAGTCGTTCTTCTTCATACACCATATTTTTTAAATTTTCCAGCAAAATCGTATCTGAAAGCGTAAAAATCGCGCATTTTGTGCGCCGCAGGGTTTCCAGATGACCGCAAGAGCCGAGTTTTAAGGCAATATCGCGCCCTAAAGAGCGAATGTAAGTGCCTTTGGAGCATTGTACGCGAAAATAAAACGAATCGGCACTTATTTGTTTAAGCAAATCCAAATTGTAAATTTTTACTTCGCGGGGCGGCATATTGACATCTTCGCCTTTGCGGGCAAGTTTGTAGGCGCGCTCACCGTTGATTTTGACTGCTGAATAAGCCGGTGGAACTTGTGTGATTGTGCCGGTAAATTGCGGTAGAACGGATAAAATTTGTTCCCTTGAAGGGATAACATCTGAGCGGGCGATGATTTCGCCTTCGGTGTCATCGGTATTGGTGGCAGTGCCGAATTTTAAGGTAAATTCATATTCTTTGGCGCCGTCGGTTACATACGGAATGAGCTTGGTCGCCTCACCGAATGCAATCGGCAAAACGCCGGTGGCAAAAGGGTCCAGCGTGCCGGCATGTCCGTTTTTGTTAGCGTCAAGCAGCCGACGGGTTTGATTAACCACATCGGTGGAGCCGATACCGGCCGGTTTGTCAACAATCAGCCAGCCGTTAATGTTTTTGTGTTTGGTACGTTTCATGTTTTGCTCTTTGCTGTTTTTAGCAAGTATAAAAAGAATTAAGCTTTGCGCAATAGAAAAATGTTTCAGGTTGGATAATCAATCAAAATAAAAGGCGATCGTTTGAACACAATTTGCTATAAAAAAAATCTCCCTTTTCAGGGAGATTTGACAGGAAAAATTATTGCTTTTTTATTATACTTCAGGAACTGAAGCTTTGGTGCGTTTTTCCTCACTGACCGGAGTTTCATTGTTGCGGTCGATTTTTTCGCCCGCCAACACGGCTTTAATTTCATCACCGGTTAGGGTTTCATATTCAATCAAAGCTTCAGCCAAAGTTTCCCAATCTTTGCGTTTTTCTTTCAAAATTTGGGTGGCATTGTGATAGCCATCAAGCACCAGGCGTTTGATTTCGGCATCCACCAGACGCGCTGTTTCATCGCTCATGTTTTTGTTTTGTGTTACGGAACGACCCAAAAACACTTCGCCGGAATTTTCCGAATATAAAACAGGCCCTAAGGTGTCGCTCATACCCCATTCGGTCACCATGGAACGCGCCAGATTGGTGGCGGCGTTGATGTCTGCCGAGGCGCCTGAGGTGACTTGATCATAGCCAAATTTTAATTCTTCAGCCACACGACCGCCCATCAAAATGGTCAGTCTGGAAAGCATTTTTGCGCGGGTGTAAGAATATTGATCTTTTTCCGGCAATTGCTGCACCATACCTAAAGCGCGCCCTCTGGGAATAATCGTTGCTTTATGAATCGGGTCGGTTTCCTTAACATTAAGCGAGCAAATAGCGTGTCCGGCTTCATGATATGCCGTCAGCATTTTTTCTTTTTCATCCATAGCCATGGATTTACGCTCGTTGCCCATCAGCACTTTATCTTTAGCCTCATCAAAATCCTGCGCGGTTACTTTGCGCTTGTTTTTGCGTGCTGCCAACAAAGCCGCTTCATTAACCAAATTGGCCAAATCAGCGCCGGAAAAACCCGGTGTGCCGCGGGCGACTACCGCTAAATCAACATCTTTTGCCAACGGAACCTTACGGACATGAACTTTCAAGATGGCCTCACGACCTTTAATGTCCGGATTGCTGACCGTTACCTGCCTGTCAAAACGACCGGGGCGTAAAAGTGCCGGGTCAAGCACGTCCGGACGGTTGGTGGCGGCAATCAAAATAACATTTTCATTTTCATCAAAGCCGTCCATTTCTACCAACAGTTGGTTTAAGGTTTGTTCACGTTCATCATTACCACCGCCTAAGCCGGCACCGCGATGCCGCCCGACGGCGTCAATCTCGTCAATAAACAGCAAGCATGGCGCGTTTTTCTTGGCTTGGGCAAACATATCGCGTACCCGCGATGCGCCGACACCGACAAACATTTCCACAAAATCCGAACCGGAAATGGAAAAAAACGGCACGTCCGCTTCACCGGCAACGGCTTTTGCCAACAAGGTTTTGCCGGTGCCCGGAGGGCCGACTAACAAAACACCTTTCGGGATTCTGCCGCCTAAGCGGGAAAATTTTTGTGGATCTTTTAAGAAATCTACAACTTCTTCTAACTCTTGTTTGGATTCATCGGCGCCGGCGACATCGGCAAAAGTGACTTTTTTGCTGTTTTCTACCAATCTGGCACGTGATTTGCCAAAGCTCAAAGCTTTGTTGTTGCCGGAATTAGCCTGCCGCATAAAGAAAATCCAAACGCCGACCAACAACAACATCGGGAACCACGAAATCACGATGCCCCAAAATGTGCTGCCGGAAGTGTCAATCGGTTTGGCTGTTACCCGAACGTCATTTTGGCGTAAAGTTTCAATCATACTTGGGTCATTAGGGGCATAGGTATAAAATTCCCGCCCATCGGTTGTTGTGCCGTAAACATCAGGCCCTGAAACCGTTACTTCAACGATTTTTTTGTTTTCAGCCTCATTCATAAAATCAGAAAACGCCAGTGTTTCTACGTTGGCATTTTGGTGTTTTGAGCCGATTGTGCTTAAAAATGAGGTCAGGACAAAAAAGATTAATATCCAAATAAGAAAATTTCTGCTAAATTTCATCAAATAAATCCTTTAAGTTTATTTTTCTTTTTTCATATATAAGGTGTTTTGTAAGAAAACTCAAGAGCGTTTGTCGGTTTGCACACTTCAAGATTTTTAGCTGTTGCGCAGCTTGAAAACTCCGTTTTCATAACCTTGAATTGATTTGTTAAAATCTGCTTTTTCCAGCCGGCAAGCAGCGTAGGCTATATATTCTTTTTCGCGTTCAATTCCGAGATATCGTCGTCCTAATTTTTTAGCGACGACTGCTGTGGTGCCAGATCCTAAAAACGGATCAAAAACCAAATCTCCGGGATTGCTGGAAGCTAGTATAAGTTTGGCAATAAGTTTTTCCGGTTTTTGTGTCGGGTGCGGCGTGTTTTCCGGCATTGACCAGAATGGAATGGATATGTCTGTCCAGATGTTGGAAGGTGATGTCAGACGAATCCGTTTGCCTTCTTTGGTTTCCCAGTCTTTAGGCAGACCTTTTGCGTCATGGTATGGTGCTATAACCGGACGCATGATTTTTACATCGTTAAGATTGAAAGTGTATACATCTGATTTGGTGAAAAACCAAATGTCTTCAAGGCAATTTTTCCAATTGTTCAGGGCTCCGCGGCCTTTTTCACGTTCCCAAGATATCCGATTTTGCAAAATAAAATATTTTCCGGCAATTTCAGGAATAGCTAAAGATGTTTTCCAATCAGAACAAATATAAATGCTGGCATTGTTTTTTAATAATCGAACGGTCTTTTTCAGCCATTTATCAAGCCATTTTTGATATTGTTTGAAATCCATAGCCTTGAATTGTTTTGCGCCAAAATTTTTGGTCAGGTTATATGGCGGATCAACAATCATTAAATCAATGCAACTGTCCGGCAAATAGTTTAATGCGCGGAAAGTATCTTGCCATACAAGCTTATTTGCAATATCTTGCTCTTTTAACGGTGCAGAAAGTTTTGATGCTTGTGCTGCATAATGATTTATTTGTCGGGAAGTTAGTTCCAGAGTTTGATTGCGCGGAGCTTTGGCCACGGCGACTAATCCTCTCCAAACTTACAGTTAACTAAATTGGCAATGGCCTTTAGAGCATCTTCCGCTTGAGGCCCGCTGGCATTGACGCGAATGGTGGTGCCTTTTGCGGCAGCCAGCATCATTAACCCCATAATGGAACAGCCGCTAACTGATTGCCCAATGCGCTCTACTTGCACGTCAGCATTGAATTGTTCAACGCATTTAACGAACGCTGCTGCTGCACGTGCATGCAAACCTTTTTGATTTTGAATTTGTAAATCAGCTGAAAAAGTTTTTTTAGTATTTTCTGATGACGCTGCTTTTGTTTTTTTTTCGTTCATTTTATTGTCCTAACAGCTGAGAAGCGATGTTAATATATTTTTTTCCGGCTTCTTGTGCGCCTAAAACACTTTCTTTTAGAGAACATTCCTTTCTTAAAGCTGCCAGCTTGATTAACATCGGCAGATTGGCGCCGGCTAAAATTTCAACGTTTGCTTTATCCATAATGGAAATTGCTAAATTAGACGGGGTTCCCCCAAACATGTCAGTTAAAACAATAACACCCGTGCCGCCATCTACTTGTTGTACTTTATCTAAAATTTCGCTTCGGCGTTTTTCCATATCATCTTCCGGGCCAATGCACACAGCGGCTATTTGTTGCTGCGGGCCGACAACGTGTTGCATTGCCGATAAAAATTCTTCAGCTAAGCGACCATGTGTTACTAATACTAACCCTATCATGCTTTTTTCCCGCCTGTCCAAGATTTTACGGCGCCAAAGGCTTTTATGACTTCATCACGGCTTTTAGCCTTAACAAGTTCGTTAGCGCGGGTTTGACGGCCGTTAAAGACGATTTCTTCAACGTTGTCGACGGGAACGCCATAGACACGTTCAACAATGTCGCCGCTTAGTTCAACAATCATCACAAATTCAGATTCCGCTAAAACATTTTTGGTTTCCGAATCGATGTTATCCAAGCGAACGGCTAACCATTTGTCGCGTTTTAGCAAGGCTGTTTTTTTGCCGTCAAACTCTAATACGGGTTCAGCCGGCGTGCCGGCACGAGCATCAATGAAAATGGCTAATTCGCCGTATTTGTTTTCAATGATTTCATAAAAATCTTGTTTTTCAATGAGGGTGTAATATTGGTTTTCCATAATTTTCCTCTGTTGGGTTGGTGTCAATTTGTTTTATAATAGTACATGTGTTTTAAGCTGTCAATTTAGACTTGCAAATTATCGGCTTAAATCCGTGCCGTTGCGGTTTAAACCATTTTTACGATTTGCAGAAGACGCTTTCTTTTCTTTGTCGTTTTGCGGCTTGAAATGTTTGAGCTCCATATTTTCTTTACCTTCTTGCAGCCGTTTTTTGCGTTTTTTTATGTCTTGACCGGATTTTTCTAAAATTAATTCAGCCAATTTAATTTCATCCAGTTTTTCTTCTCCTGCTTTGACAATATCGCGCATGTCCAGATTTTTGGCGGCTTCTTTCCCGCCCAGTTGTTCTACTTTTTTAATGCCGCGCGCTGCTTCAAGGATTTTTCCTTTTTCTATATCGCCTTTAATTCCAAGTTTTCCGGAAATTTCTTTACGGATTATTTTTTCCTGCATTTGTTCAGGGCGGAAGGTTGCTTCTTGCATGCCGGTTTGCAGAGCTTTGCGGCTGATGTTTTGTAAGCCAGCTTCGCGCGCAAGGTTGTTTGCTATGTGTAAAGCTTCCATTTTCCCGGCAGTTTGCTGCATTTGGGTGTTCTCTATGGTGGTCTTTTGCCAGTAGAGTTTTTTTTCTTCTTCAGTTAGGGCGTTTAAAAGAGGGTTTTCATCTTCTTGTATGAATGGTAAAGGCGCAAAAATTGTGTCATTTTCGTCTTCGTCTTCATCTTCGTCATAAACTTCGCGTATTTTTTTGCGCAGTTTTTTTAGACCTAAAGAGAGATTTTCCGGTCGCGGCGCTTTGGTCAAATTTTTGTTTTTGCGGGTGCGATATTTTTCGGTTTCTTTGATGTCAATGTTTGAAGACACGCGTTCCAAATTATCGACACCGGATTTTTTCCAATCGAAAACCGTTTCTTGATTATCGTCAAAATCATCGTCTTTGTTATTCACAGGCGCCTCTTTGTTTTTTTTTACCATAATTAACTATGCCACAACAACTTTAGATTGTCAAAGTTAAATTATGGTATATGTAATCATAAGAGATCCGTCCGACAAGATGACCGGAATGGCTTCAATTCGTAATTTATCGTCTCTTTCCAACTGGAACCGGGAGCAAATGTTTAAGATATGTCCAAGCATGTTTTGTTTTAGAGTGTTCCAATCGTTTGATTTGTTGAAAAACGGTTTTTGCATTTCTAAAATTTCAGAAATGTTAGGTAGGTTTTGTAGTTCAATATCGGCAGCTTTCCATAATTTTTTATAACTCCGATTAAAGTATTTTAAGCGCTGATCTGCGCCAAAGACAACAACGGCATCGCGAATATTGTCTAAAAGGTTTTGTTGTACGGTGTATAATTCGTTAATCATGCGGGTTGCCGCCAAACGGTCAGAAACATCTTCAAAGGCAAAAATCAGCCCATTAGGGTAGGGGGCTACAATTCTGCGAAATGTTCGTCCGTCGGGGATATGCATTAAATTTTCCCGCGATTCAATCAGGCTGCCGAAAAGGCGTTCTTCTTCAGTTTTATAAGACCTGAAGTCGCTGACCTCAGGAAGAAGCCGGCTATCACGGATTTTATCTAAAAATTCAGCATAGGAAGGGCTGTTGTCTAAAAATTCGGCATTCAGGTTCCATAAGTTTTGAAAAGATTTGTTATAAAAAACAAGTTTTTGCCGTAAGTCAAAGATGGCAAAGGCCGTGCCTAGTGCGGCTAATACGTCGAGATGTGCGTTTTGATGGATTTTGAAAATTCGTTTGACAGAATCGAGTTCTGTTGTATCAGCCAGTGTTCCTAAGGTATAAATTTTATTGAGGTTTCCATCGGCGTGGAAAGGTATTTCGGAAATTTCAAAGTGTTTTGCTTCACCGTTGAGAGCTAAGTTGATGTTGCTTTTTTGAGGTTTGTTTGTTTGTCTGGCGGTTTCAGCCAATTCGCGGGAAATGTTTTCTAAAGATGCGGCGTTGGTTTCGTTTGGGTTGTTTTTTTGAGAATCGTTGACAGGAGCGGTTAGATCTGAATATTTTTTATTGGCAAGAATAATGGTTAAATTTTCATCACGCAACCAAACGGGGGCGGTAAAATTGTTTAACAAATCTTCCAACCGGTGTATTTTTTGCAAGTATTGTGATTTTTCGCTTTCAAGTTCTTTTATCTTTAGCATTTCGGCACTTAAATCACGAAACCACAACATGTCACAATATAAATTTCCGTCAGCTCCGTTTATGCGTCCGCCAAAAACACGCACGCTTCTTTCTGAGTTTTTTAAGGCAAAAATATCTTCAAACGGAAGGTTTTCTTCTTGCATCAATGTTAGGTATTTACGGATTTTTTTGGCATCGTCTTTATAAAAGCAATCTAAAACATCGTCAAAATTTGATTGGACTCCGTTTAATAAATTAAGCATAACCGCCAGTCGGCGCGAACAACGTTCCCGAACGGTGCGGCGGGGGTCATGAATGCGTTCGTCAGGATAGATGAAAGCAAAATAGCCGTCTTTTGAAGCATAAAGAGTTTCGGCATAGCGTTCGCGATCGCGGTTTAAAAAATAATTTTTTTGCTTTAGCCGGGCTATCGTTATTTGAAAAGATATTAATAAAGCAACTAATATTATGCTGCCGGCTAAGCAGAAATAAAGCAAATCTCTTAATAAATCATTGTCCATGTCAGTGTCTCAGATTAATTGAAATAATGGTTGTTTGTTTATAGATTCTATATTATAAAAGAGAATACGCAATTTAATTTTTTTTAGTGGTTGATAAAATGTATACATTGGCTTTTGATACGACGGTTGGTTTTTGCTCAATAGCTTTGTTTGCAGGTCAAAATAAAGTTTGCTCTTTTGAAAAGGAAATGACATTCGGGCAAGCAGAAACTTTAATGCCAGAGATTGATCGGATGTTGAAAGAACAACATTTGACGTTTGAAAATTTAGAAGAGATTGTTGTTTGTACAGGTCCCGGTTCTTTTACCGGCGTACGTTCGTCTGTCGCTGCAGCGAGGGCTTTTGCTTTGGCTTGCCCGCAAGTGGCAGTTTGCGGTGTTTCGGCTTTTGATGCTTATGCTGCTGATTTGGCGCCGGAAGATTTGGCAGAAGTTAATGTTGTTTTGATTGAAACTAAACGTGAAGATTATTATGTACAATATTATGATCGGCATCTTAACAAACAAGAACCGCCGACCACGGCGTTTTATGAAGATATTGTGCACAAATTACAAGGTAAGCATGTCACGCTTTCAGGCGATGGTGTTGAACGTTTTTTGAGCCGTCCGAGCGGTTTGAGCTTGCATTGTGTGAAAATGCCTTTAAATCCGCCTATTGACAAATTGGCGCTTATAGGCATAAATAAACATCAAAACAAAAGCATGGATTTTCCTAAGCCATTGTATTTAAAAGCTCCAGATGTCTGTGTAAAATAAAAATAATGGTGGAAATGTCTATAAAATAAAGGTATTCCTTTCAAGGAAGAAATGGTTTAACAATAAATTTAGATACGAGGGAAAAGTGACTAAGTCAGAATTGATTGAAAAAATTGCAGAGAAAAATCCAAATCTTATGTTGAGAGACGTGGAACGAATCGTCAATGTCGTTTTGGAAAAAATAATTGCATCTTTAGCCAGTGGTGATCGGGTTGAATTTCGCGGCTTTGGTGCTTTTTCAGTACGCAAACGTGCGCCGCGGGTTGCTAAAAATCCACGTACCGGTGATAAGGTTGAAGTCGAGGAACGCAATATTGCCCATTTTAAAACCGGCAAAGAGCTGCATGAAATGCTGAACGGAAAATAGTATCGGCACTTGTCAGAAGGTTTTGTGTCAATAGAAACCGTGTTGAAAAATAAGGAGGGCTGAAAATGAATTTTATCAGACGATTAATAGGAATTCCGCTTATTATTGTTGTGGTTATTTTTGCGGTAATCAACAATGATTTTGCAACGTTTACCTTAAAACCTTTTAATTTAGACATTACGGTTTCTTTAAGCGTTTTGATTTTGGTGCTGTTTTTTGCAGGTTATTTATTGGGACGTTTGGATGCTTTTGTTTCAAACGCACCGCTTAGAGCTCAATTGAGATATCAAAAAAAGACCAACAAAGCCTTGAATAAAGAACATGAAAAACTGCATGAGAAAGTTTCTAATCTGCAAGAGAACCTTGAAACACTAAAGCAAAAAGAGAATCAAACAACTGCAGAGCCTTTTAGGCAAAAGGTGGAAAATTTTTTCTCGTTTAAAAAACATAATGAAGAATAGGTGATATTTAATATGAATTGGTTTACAGATATTGTTCGCCCGAAAATTCAGAAAACGACTCCAAAAGAAATTGCAGATAATTTGTGGGTGAAGTGTCCGGTCTGCAATCAGATGCTGTTTTCTAAAGAACTGAAAAAATCAATGTATGTCTGCACGTCTTGCGGGCATCACCTGCGTTTGTATGTTGATAAACGCTTAAAGATGTTGTTTGATAATGAAAAATATACCGAGATTGTGTTGCCCGAAACAATTGATGATCCATTAAAGTTTAAAGACACGCAAAAATATACTGATCGGTTAAAAACTTATCGCAGAACGACAGGTAATGAAGATGCTATTAAAGTGGCTATCGGTAAAATCGGCGGTGTTGATGCTGTTTTGGCGGTTATGGATTTTTCTTTTATGGGTGGTTCAATGGGGACGGCTGTCGGTGAAGGAATTGTTGCAGCTGCCGAATTAGCTTTAAAGAAAAAAATTCCTTTGATTACGGTATCTTCTTCCGGCGGTGCTCGTATGCAGGAGGGCATTTTGTCTTTGATGCAGATGGCTCGTACAACGGCGGCAGTTAATCAGTTGAAAGAACGCGGGATTCCTTTTGTTTCTATTTTGGCAGATCCTACGACGGGAGGTGTTTCTGCCTCTTTTGCCATGCTGGGTGATGTTAATATGGCAGAAAAAGGTTGTTTGATTGGTTTTGCCGGACGCCGTGTTATTGAACAAACTATCCGTGAAAAATTGCCGGATGATTTTCAACGTGCTGAATATTTGCAAAAGCATGGTATGGTTGATTTGGTCGTTGATCGTGTTCATATGAAAGAAGAACTGGTTAAGGTTTTGACTATTCTGACCAACAAAAACCGCCAACCTGTTGCTTAAAATAGGGAAATGTTTTGTTCTCTGCTTTTTTGTGCAAAATTTATCTATATCAATGAAATTTTATGGTTGCGAGATTGTTAAATCCGTTGATATCTTTTATTTTGCGCTTGGTAAAATTTGCGTTTTGTTGTATCTTTTTTAGAGTTTGAAATAAAAGAAACAGGGGTTAGAATGACAGAATTAACCAATGAAGAATATTTGAAAAGCGAACAAGAATATAATGCCGACTCGATTAAGGTCTTGAAAGGCCTTGATGCGGTGCGCAAGCGTCCGGGTATGTATATCGGCGATACCGATGACGGTTCCGGTTTGCATCATATGATTTATGAGGTTCTGGACAATGCCATTGACGAGGCGTTGGCCGGATATTGCGATAAAACTTTGGTTATTCTTAATCCAGACGGTTCTGCCACCATTCGCGACAACGGCCGCGGTATGCCGGTTGATATGCACAAAGAAGAGGGCGTGTCGGCGGCGGAAGTGATTATGACCGAGCTGCACTCCGGTGGCAAGTTTGACAACAATTCTTACAAAGTTTCCGGCGGTTTGCACGGCGTGGGCGTGTCGGTGGTTAATGCTTTGTCAACATGGTTAAAGCTGCGCATTTGGCGCAACAACAAAGAATATTACGCCGAATTTGCCGACGGCAATGTGGTTAAGCACGTGGAAGTGGTTGGCGATGCGCCGGGGCGCCACGGTACGGAAGTTTCTTTTTTGCCGTCACCGCAAACGTTTACACAAACCGAATTCAGCTTTGAAACGTTGGAGCGCGCCATTCGTGAAAAGGCGTTTTTGAACTCGGGTGTTTATTTGAAATTGGTGGATAATCGCGGCGCCGAACCCAAAGAAGAGGTTTTTCATTATGAGGGCGGTTTGTCGGCGTTTGTTAATCACTTAAACAAAGCCAAAGCCCCGTTACACGAAAATGTCATTGCCTTTTCGGGCGAAGATAATGATATTGTTGTGGAAGTTGCCATGCAATGGACGAATGCTTATAATGAAAGCATGCTTTGCTTTACCAACAATATTCCGCAAAAAGACGGCGGTACGCACTTGGCCGGTTTCAGAGGCGCGCTGACTCGTACAATTAACAATTACATCAGTGAAAACGGTTTGCTTAAGAAAGATAAAAATGTGATTACCGGCGAAGATATGCGCGAAGGTTTGACTTGCGTGCTGTCAGTTAAAGCGCCGGATCCGAAGTTTTCGTCACAAACCAAAGACAAGCTTGTTTCTTCCGAAGTGCGACCGGTGGTGGAAGGTGTTGTCGGTGACAAACTCAAAGAGTGGTTGGATGAGCATCCTGCCGAATCGAAGATAATCGTCGGGAAAATCGTAGAAGCAGCCACCGCTCGCGAAGCTGCCCGCAAAGCCCGTGAATTGACGCGGCGTAAAGGCGTGCTGGATATTTCCACTTTGCCGGGGAAATTGGCGGATTGTTCGGAAAAAGATCCGGCTTTGTCGGAAGTTTTTATCGTTGAGGGGGATTCTGCCGGCGGTTCGGCCAAACAGGGACGCGACCGTAAAAATCAGGCGATTATGCCGTTGCGTGGTAAAATTTTGAATGTGGAGCGCGCGCGCTTTGACAAGATGCTGAATTCGGCAGAAATCGGCACGATTATCACCGCTCTAGGTACGGGAATTGGTCGTGATGATTTTAATGCGGATAAATGCCGTTATCATAAGATTGTGATTATGACCGATGCTGATGTGGACGGTTCGCACATTCGCACGTTGCTTTTAACATTTTTCTACCGCCAGATGCCGGAGCTGATTGAACGAGGCTATGTGTATATTGCCCAACCGCCGTTGTATAAAGCCAAACGCGGTAATTCCATTATTTATTTGAAAGATGACCATGAGATGGAAGATTATCTTATTCGCGGCGGCTGCGATGAGGCAGCTCTGGAAATGGCTAACGGTGAAAAGATTTTGGGGCAGGATTTAATCAATTTTGTGGAAAAAGCGATGAAAGCCCGTGGTCTGCTGACATCATTGAGCGTTAAGGCGCCGGAAAAAATTGTGGAACAGATGGCAATTGCCGGTTTGTTCAATCCGGAAATCTTGCAAAATAAAGAGCGATTGGCGTCTGAACTTGATAAAATTGCCGTCAGATTGGACGATATGGAAGCCGAATATGACAAGGGTTGGAAGGCAGAAATTCTGCCTGATGGCAGTGTTTCGTTCAATCGGACGCTGCGCGGGGTTAAAGAAGACCACATTATCGGTGCAGCCGTTACCGAAAGCGCTGAAGCTAAGGTTCTAAATGATATGCGCAGCTTTTTGGCAGATAATTTTGCCGAACCTTCCAAACTGATTTCGAAAAACGGCGGTGAAAAACGCATTGACGGACCGGTTACGTTGGTTGATGCGGTGATGAGCGCCGGCAAGAAAGGCATTACGCTGCAGCGTTATAAAGGTTTGGGTGAGATGAACCCTGAACAGCTGTGGGAAACAACCTTGGATCCGGAGGCGCGTTCTTTGTTGCAGGTTAAAATCGACCACATGGAAGAAGCTGATGAGGTGTTCTCTACCTTAATGGGCGATGTGGTTGAACCGCGTAAAGAGTTTATTCAAGAAAACGCTTTGAATGTGGTAAACTTGGATATTTAAGTTTTTGTCATCTGGAATCCCCGCGTTCAACGCGGGGATTATGCTATCTATAAGTTTTTGCGATTTTAAAGAGTCCGGTGGGGATAACTTTCTACTTATTATTTACTGTCATGCCTCCGAGGTGTTGGAACAACACTGAGGATAAGGCATCTCTTCCCATACATGCAACAGACGCCTAACCTCGAGTGCTAAAGCACTCTCAGGGCGTGACGGAGAGGAATGAACTGGCAGACGCCTCAACCGCCGCACTAATGTGCGGCGGTGGCGGGCGGAAAGAAGAGAATTGCACGGTGGTGTGATGGGAAGCTTGCATCACGGAGTGATAGAGAGAGGAATAACGCAACGGAAGCGTGAGAAGAGGGTAAAAAGGCATGTTTAAGTGATGTGGATGAGGTTGGAGAATGTGCAGAATGCCAAAATCCAACATTTCATTTTAGGTATTTTTAACCTTTCTCTGTCATTGTTCTTTTTTGGGAGATAAAACATGAAATATCCATTGTATGAAAAAGCGAAAGAATTATTATATTCCGAATATCATAAAAATTTTGAAATTGTCAAAGACAGTCCGTATCACAAACGGTATGTTGATGAAAAAATCAGACATTCTTTGCAGGTTTCCGGCGCCGGAAACGGTATCTTAAAACATGAAGCATATTTCCAAAATCGTTCGTCGGAATTTATTGATATTGCTAAAACAGCTATCTTATTGCATGATATTTTCAGATTTAGCGAAGTGCGCATTTTGTATGAAAGCGGTGAAAGAATTGACCACGGTGTCAGGGGGTCGGAATTTCTGCAACAATTTCCGGAATTTAACAATATTCTGATTACTTTGCCGATTAAACATCATGGTCACATGATTGAAGCGCTTTATGAAGATGAACAATATCAGAACATTAAAGATGAACAACTTAAAGAAGATGTCAAACATATTGCCTTTGCCGTGCGCGATGCTGATAAAATTGCCAACTGGCAAATTGTTACTCAAGAATTTGATTTTGTGAAAAAAGTATGGTTGCCTTTTCCGGAAGATGATTCGAAAGAACAAGGCATTATACCGCCGGAAGCTTGGGCGTATTTTGCAAAACATGAAATTGTTCCGCATGGTGTGGTAAAAGTTAAGACAAATGCCAGTGAAGCGTTGTCGATGTTATGCTGGTTGTTTGATATAAATTATCAATATTCGGTTTATTATTGTTGTCGTCTAGATTTGTTTAGCGGATTTTTGCGGCTGTTTAAACAAATTAAAGTTGATGAAGAAAATATTTCTGCCATTAAAGAAATTGTGCAAGATTATTGCAAGCAAAAATTTAATATGGATATTTTGTGATATGAAAAAGCCCCGTTTTAACGGGGCTTGAATTTTTATGCTTTGACTTTTTCCACTTGGGAAAATTCCAGCTCAACCGGCGTGTAACGGCCGAAAATAGAAACCGAAACTTTCAAACGTGATTTTTCGCTGTCAACTTCTTCAACCACGCCGACAAAAGAGGCAAACGGACCATCGGTGACGCGGATTTGCTCGCCGATTTCAAAATCAACCACGGTTTGCGGACGTTCAATACCTTCTTCCATTTGTTTGATAATGCGTTCAGCCTCGGCATCGCTGATTGGCTGCGGTTTGTTGCGGCTGCCTAAAAACCCGCTGACGCGTGGCGTGTTTTTAACCACATGCCAACATTCGTCCGACATTTCCATTTTAACCAAAATATAGCCGGGGAAAAACTTGTGTTCAGCATTGACTTTGGCGCCTTTTTTGATTTCCACCACTTTTTCGGTCGGAACCAAAACGTCCAAAATCTTATCTTCCATTTTTTTCAAAACGGCTTGTTCTTTCAAAGATTCCGCAACCTTTTTTTCTGATCCGGAATAAACGTTAACGACATACCAGCGTGCGGCCATAACTTATGCTCCCAAACCCAAGATTAAGCGGACAGCCCAACCTAAAATGACGTCAACAAAAAAGAAAAATATGGCAGCAATTGCCACAATGATGATAACCATCGCGCTGACGTGCGAAACTTCTTTTTTGGTCGGCCAGGTAATCTTTTTGACTTCTTGACGAACCTGTCTGAAAAACTGTATCGGACTGACTTTCACCTTGGTATCCTATCTTAAAAAATTGTTTTTTCTTTATTCCAACATTTAACACCGCATGTATAAACAAGCGGCGCAAAATATTGCGCTTGTTGCCGCCACAATATTAAATTATTTTCGCTCTGTCAATAGCTAACTTGTGTTTTTGTTAGTGCTTATAGCAATCGAATTTGCCGGGTTCTTTACATTTTAACTTCCGGTTTGCTTTTGTTGATGAAAATCTCTTGCTACAAGAAAAATTTCTTCTCTGAATTTTTTGCCGTTTTGTTTCATTTTGGCAAAAGCAATGGTTTCTTTTTGCCGCATTATCGGGTCATCACTTAATATTAAAGTTTCAATCGGGGGTAAAGGAGTGAAGCCGGTATCTTGCAACAATGAATTTTTTATGCCGTTTTTCAGAATGGTTTTGGAAAAATGTGCCAATAGTTTTCCATTTGGCGTTTGTTCGTGGCCATTAAACGAAACATTGTTATGTTCATTTCCATTAATCAAGACCGGACCACAATCTGTCCATTTATATTTTTGCTTAACTAGAAATAGGTTTCCTTGTTTGCCCGGGAAATAACATGGTTTTAAGTCAAACCAACGGTTGTTTTTTATTTTGTCGGCATCTTTATCTTCTTCGGCATAAAAACGACGTATTTCTTCCCTTTTTCGCATATTAATGTAATGGTCAAAAAAATTGCCTTTTTGCGGTATACCGTAATCATAAGCTGATTGGAAACTGACGAACTGGGATTTGGATATTCCCAAAGGACATGCCGGCGCAAGTGCGACAATAAGCAATTGCGATTGTATCTTTTTTCTATCTTGTTCGCTATATCCCAACTCTTTCATGGCGGCTTGCATTTTTTCTTCTAATTTTAAAGCTGTATAAGCACCATGGCAATGTGCAACGATGTTTAATTTTCTTATTCTTTTGCAAGCCTCCTCGGTGGCTAATTTCCCTTTTTTGTTGTGCAAGGTTATGCGCGGCAATATGGCCTTTTCAAACAGTTCATCTACATATTTAGGATTATGTTCCTCATCGGTTGCTTCTGATAAAGTGTTATCAATTTTGGTATTTTCTACCAAAACTTCCGTATGATGTTTGATGTTAGCAACTTTTCTGGCAACTGACTTTTTGTGTCCTTGGAAATCATATTTAATGCTGTAGACCGGAATATCGGGATTTATTTCGCTTAGTATCTCATTTTTAATAATCTTGGCGTATCCGTTGGCAGCTTCATCTGAAGTGGCGCCGTCACCGCCTAGATAAAGCACGCAAACCTCATCTTTAGGAATAGAATCAACTTTCACATAGCCATAAGGATTATCTTCTGTTTTATCGGTTCTCTTTCCAATTTCTATTGATGACATCGCTTAGTTCCTTAAATACAGCCACAACTCTATTAGATATATCATAAATATGCACCAAAATCAATATATTTAGATCTTTGAACACGTCTTACGTCTGCCTGATTAAGCGCTTGTTTTAAAAAGAAAAAGACGCTTTCAGCGTCTTCATCTTGAGTGGCAGGGGCAGTAAGACCCCCTGCTATATTTTCTATAACTCATTGTTATAAAATTTTATTTTTTTCAAAATAAAGCCATTTTTACACATCTTGTGTAACACCATAATGAACACCTTATACCCCTTCATTTCCAAAGCGTCAAGAGCAAATTTTCAATATAAAATTTCACAATTACAAAATTTAATTGATAAAGAATAAATAAAATTGAGTATTTTATTTTTGTATTTTGGCCAGAATATGAAGTAAAATATCTCTGTGCTGATGATTTTATGGAATGTCAATCATCAGCAGACATTCCAAATAAAAGATTTATTGCGATGGTGTTGTTTATTCGCCCATACAAGATAAATCTTCAAAAAAACTACAAACAAGCGATAAACCATCGCTATTATAAACTATTACCCAAAGGAAATTATTATGAAAATATTTATGACATTTAACCCACATATAGAAAATTTATCACAAAGAAATTTAATGATAAATTTTAGAAAATCACTTCAAAAATATTATAGAAAAACACTTGGCTCACGCTATTATAAACACAAAGACAAACAATATCAAATAGGTGTGTTTCAAGAAGTAGGGTCTAGGGACTTCAAACAACCACATTTACATATCATCATTGATTTACCACTAAACAAGGTCAAAGAACTACACCACTTTTTAAGTAACGACCTTAAAAACATTTATCCATCACTAACCACAGATTGCCAAATTATCAAATCTGGCAAATATGACGAGCAAAATGTTTATGCTTATTGCCTAAAAGAGGGGCAATCTATCACGACAAATTCAGACCTATATTTGCCAATTACAGATTTTAATTGATAAATACATAAAAAGGAGAATATATGAATTTAGAGAAAAACGCCATAAATGACCGCATAGAAGCAATAATGAAAGATAATAAGGTAATCAACGACAAATTAAAATATACCTCACCAGAGAGCTTAAAAAAGGCGTTAAAAGATAAAAAAGCCAAAAACATCGACGAATTACGCAAAGAAAGAACTAAACGCTATAATTTAGAGCAAGAAGAAGATGCCGAATTTATTAGAGAATGCTGTCAATATCTTCAAAAATTAGGGATAGTAAAAAGTCAAAGGCAATTCAGCCAGCAATTTTTAGAAAAAAGCCAAGATTATTTGGGTATGTTGATTTGTGAAAGAAGACAACCACCAATTAACATTTTACACCGACTTATTCAAAATTTGATTCAAATTCAGCCAATTTATGAAGAAAAATATACCATCAGCAATTATTTAGATATGTTAATTAACCGAGGTAATCAAATAATCACAAAAAAATTACTAAAATATCTATAATTAACACCTACTTTTGATTTTTGTTAATTGATGAATTTTGATTTTTATAAAAAAAATTAAGGATTGAAAATGGAAATAATCAGAGCATATCAGCAACTAATGACACATAATAAAAAATATTCATATCTACAAAGCGATGGTAAAATAGTGTTTAATCAAAATTGGGCTTGGATTGTAGTATTCCAAGCACTAAACAAACACAATTTCGCCATTGTTAAATTTTTTAATGGTTGTTATTCCATAGTTGAAATTTAGAAATTTAATCTCTTTTATTTTTTGTAAAACGATGATACAATAAATTCATAATTAGTTCATTAAGGAGAATAATTATGTCAAATGACAGAGATAATCAATTACGACAGTTAAGAGGATTAGAGACAACAAGCGAGCATAGAGCATGTTTTGATGAATTTGGCAGGATTATCAGAGAAAACAAACCTAAAAAGAACAAAATAACATATCAGGTTGAAAATGATGCTAAAATAGAGTTAGTTCTTGATGAACACACAAAGACCTGTATGGTAAAATGTCAAAATAAAATGTATCCATTATTTGATGAACAAAACGGCAAGGCAGAGTTTGTTGATAATACAGGAAAAACTATTGATTATGATTCACGAATTCCTGTCAAAGAAGGGGAAGAACCTATTAGAGAAGAAATAAATGGAAAATCCATAATTAAATTTGGAAAGAATCACGAATATACAATCCCTTTTGAAAGCCAAAATGGTGAATATTATACTCAAATGAAATATGAAAAAGGAGGAACAATAAATATTGATTTCCCAGGACAAACAGGGTTTAAAAATGAACTAAATAAACATAAAAACACGGCATTAGATGCTATGTTCGCAGCAAAAATTAGAGAAGCAATGAAACGCCAATCTTAAATCTAACTTTTACTAAAAAAATATATCATCAAAAGGAAAAAATCATGAAACTCTATCACTATATCGCAAAACCCAATACAGCATTAAAAGAAGGGATTTTATCATTTGCTAAAAACAAATATGCTGATTTGAATTATTATTATAAACGTAGCGGAGAAACAACTCACGATGGTATTGTAAAATGGATGGAAAGCTGTTTTGAAGGACGTAGTCGCGGGATACGAGGATTTTCCGAACCAGTTAAATGGACAGACAAAAGCTTATCACTAAAAGATTTTATTGATAATGCAGATATGTTTTCAATTGATTTAGATGCACTACATAAAGATGGTTTAATAGAAGCTGTATATTTTAGCCCCTCTGTTATGAATGTCCCCACAATGAAAGAAGCAAGGGACTGTGATGAACTTCTGATAAAATTATATGATTATACAGAAATAAGTAGCAAACCTATTGATTGGAATGTGTGTAATGATGAATTAGGTCGTCGCTTTGCATATGTTCCTTATTATATCATTATCATAAAAGGGGGTGTTATACCGCCTAAATATATAACAAAAGAAAATTAGTATAGAAACATCTAATTCTTAAAACAAAAGGCGGTTTAAATCCGCCTTATTTTTCGATATAACTATATACAGTTGGTCTTGTTATTTCAAATTTTCTCGCAATTTCAGCAACGGCAACACCATTTTTATATAAATTGTTTAATTCTATTACTTGTTCATCAGATAATTTATTTTTACCACCTTTATATTTTCCTTTCGCTTTTGCCAAAGCGACACCTTCTCTAACTCTATCATTGATTAAAGAACGCTCCAAAGAACTAACAGCAGCTAACATCGTCATCATCATTTCTTGATATGGGTCTTTTTTATCTGGCGAGAAAGTTAAATTTTCTTTATGGAACTTAATTGTTGCTCCAATATTGTTTATTTCTTCAACAATATTTAACAAATCACGAGTATTTCTCGCCAATCTATCCATAGAATGAACATTAACAACATCACCGGCACGCAAATTTGACAACATTGCTTCTAATTGAGGACGCTCTCTATTTTTACCAGATAATTTATCTTCATATTCTCTATCACAAGGAACATCAATTAACTGTCTTTCGGTAGATTGGATTAAAGTTGAAACTCTTTTATAATTAAAAATCATTTTTAAAATTCCTTAAATGTAAAATCAATATCTTTAATATGACTTTACAATATATAAAAAGTGTAAAATTGTCAAGTATTTTATGTTAGATTTTACACTTTTTTATAATTAAATTTGATTATAGTTTAATTTTACAAGCACTTGAGCAACTTTTGAATAATCAGATTTAACAAAAAAGCATAATAAAACTATAATATAACTATTCTTTAACCATATATGTGTATAAAACTAATACAATAATTGACATTAAAAATATAATATATCCATAATTTAACATCATTAACATATATACGGAGAATAAAAAATGGCTGAAAATTCTAATTCAAACAATAAAAAAACAACATTAAACTTCACAGGTCTTGATATGAATGTAGAAAAAGCAAATGTTTTTAACGCAAAAGTTAATTCAATCAAGGCAAAAATCGCCGATAGTATTCAAAAAAATCTCAATTATGAAAACAGTATCGAAAATAAATCTGCTCCAGCATCTCAATTATCGCCATCTATGCGTATTTTGAAGGATAGCGGAGATTACACTGTAATTACCTTGCGTTGCGGTGCTTATCCAATTTTTAAGAACACAACTAAAAAAAGCGAATACACACACACTAAAATTTTGTCTTCATTAAAATCAATGCTTGATGAAGGACAATTTGATGAAGAAATAAAGGCATACGCCAAGAAAAAACGCACCAGAAAATCAAACGAAGATGAAACAGAAGAAAATTCATCTAAAAACAAAACAAAGAAAAAATAATATATAATATTAAAGGGGGACAAATTCCCCCTTTATTTAATTTTATTTTTCGCTGCGATTTTATCAATATTCTTATTTAAAAAAGGATATTTCAATTTAGATAATTCGCTATATAATTTTTTGATTGAAACATTACCGCCATAAGTCCGTTCTCCCTCATCATCACCAATCCATCCACATAATAAATTTTGATATTCTTTTGAAATTCCGGCATCTCTCAAATAAGGTTTAACCGTATGACGGAACGAATGAAACACCTTTGAGCGACTATCTATCCCGATTTTTTTCAAATACCTACCAAACCATTGACTAATAGCCTGAATATAGTGATTTTTTACACTATAATTGAGTTGATAAAACAACCTGTCTTGATGTTTATTATTTACTTTAACCTCTCGAACTTTGTTAGCATATTCAATAATACCTAATTCAAGTAATTTCGAATGAATAGGCACCAATCTTTTTGATTGAGAATTTTTAATATGCTGGTCTTTTCGTTCATCTGATATATCAAAATACCATACACCTTTACTAACCTTTATATCATCAAGATATAATTGACAGATTTCGTTCAACCTCATTCCAGAATACAAAGCCATCAATGGTATCCAATAACGATACGAATATTTTATATCCATAACACGAGGATATGTTAAAGGGTCAAAAATTTTCTTCAATTCATCTTTTGTAAATGGCTCAATAGAAATAACCTCTTTTCTTTTGGTTATTTTGATATCGCCCTGAAAACTATCAGGAATATATCTATTGTCTTTACAGAATATCATAAATTCCTTGAAAATACGCAAATATTTTTTGACAGAACTCAAAGAAATAGCATCATCATTCTTTTTTGACAATAAATCTGATAATTTTTGCCCCTTATAGCGTTCTTTCCATTTTTTAGGTATATTATACACGCTACGCACCACCTTCTGACAATCCTTATATGTTATGCTCTCAACATACTTTTTACCAATAATTTCAAAAATTGTTTCAAGGCACTGCTGATTTTGTCTGATGGTATTTTCACCTGTGCGATTATTAAATTTTTCCAAAGCAAACTCATCAAAAACTTTACTCCAAAGAGTAGATACAGTCGGTCGCCTTGCTTTTTCATTCTGTTCAGCTTGTATAATATCCAAACATCTTTTGACTCTTGGGTTTATACTTCGGTCAAGTTCTATATTTTGCTCGATACAATGTATCTTATCTAAAATGTATTTCTCAACACCGGTAAGAGCCGTTTTTATTTTTCGAATATCTTCACTTGGATTTTGTTTATCCTCAATAACAGGAATTTTCTCTTTCTGAATTTTTTCTATTTGTTTCTTTAATGACTTGTGCGTTCTTTCATCATTTAAAGTGTCGTTGAAATATTCATTTACAGCCAACTCTACACATTTTAATTCGTGTTGCTCTATATTTGCTTCGTCTGTGTCTCTGTTGAAAATAAGCATATCTTGATAATCAAATTTGCGATTCTCAATTTCATCAAAATAATTTTCAAATGTTTCTTCAACCAGCTTCAATTTATTGATAACTATTTTATCAATATCTTCGGAAGCAAATATTATCTGCTTATTTTTTATCTTCATATCCAGAGACCTCAATAGGTTAATCGCTATATCAACCTTATAACTCTCTTTTCTCACTTTTTCCAGTGCTTCATAGTAGTTATTCGTCTTTAACGAATACCAGAACTGTGTTTTATGAGTTAAATACACCAAGCTATTAGGGATTCGTGCCCGTAAGTAGTATGTATGATTTCTGCGAACTAACCTATTATGCCCATTCATCTAACTTTGCTCCTGTGATACACCTTGGTGATACACAGGCAAAAATGGCATTTTTTGTAAATATTAAAAAAAATTATAGCCCAACTTCAATGAGTTAGGCTAAATATGGCAGGGGCAGTAAGATTCGAACTCACGACACTCGGTTTTGGAGACCGATGCTCTACCAACTGAGCTATACCCCTATATTAATGGGTCGGATTTATTGATACACACATATCGCAAATAAATCAAGCGTTTTTTTATAAAAAACAAACAAAATTTAATTATAGAAATTTCCAAGCGATGCTGCACAGATTTGTACTGCCGCACTTGCATAAGCCATAAACTTGGTTCAAGGTTGTCGATGATAAATCTTGTGGCAACAGGGTTTTATCGCCGCCCTGAAGTGTGGCACTTGTTAAATTGCTAGTCTCAATAGTTAAATCACCATCATTTTTGATTGTCATGCCTAAAAATCCGCTTGCTATATCTGAGCCCCAATAAGAAATGGCAAGTTCGCGGCAAGTGTATGCATCAAGCCCGTTAAATATTAAAATAAAGGCGCCAAGCTTGCTATCGCCGACAGGTGCAGATTCAATAAAAACAGAACCCTTGGCTTTGTTAAAGATGCTTGTTTTATCTTCGCCTACCATCCAATCCGGAACTAAGCCGGCGTTTATTAAAACAACTTCATTGAGAGTGCCATAATCCGGAGCACTAAAATACATACTGCGTATGTTGGCTACCAATATGGAGATTTCGTCTTTTAAATTGCTAATGCGTAAATTTCTGCTTGCCGTAACATATCCGGCAATGCCGCCAACACTTAAGACGCCAACAATTGATAATACGCCAATTATTTCAACCATAGAACGCCCGAAAGTGTTGGTGTGGCTGAGCTTGTTTATGGTTGCCTTAAATGAAGATATTGCTGATTTTGAGGGCGCATTATTCATTTATTTTGTCCTTGTCTTATCGTGATGAAGTTTACCATAGCATAGTTTTTTGTGTTTGTCTAATCTATCTTTTGCTATAACCCGTTTTTTATAGGTCGCATTTGCCGTCAATGGTATAATCCAAACGATTTTCATGTAATCCGTAAGGGTCTTGGTGAATAATAACTTGCGCATTAGGAAAAGCTGTTTTGATTTTTTCTTCCACCTTATCGGTTAATTCATGTGTTTTATTAAGCGTCAGATTGCCGTCCAACTCCAGATGGATTTCAAAAAAATATGCGCCACCCAAATCGCGTGAACGGAAGTCATGATAGCCTTCCACCCCTTCGCTGTTTATAACTAAATCAATCACCTGTTTGCGTACATCGTCGCTTAGTTCTTTGTCAGTTAAGGCGGCAACTGCCTCCGCAGCGATTTTGTAGGCATTATAAATCAAATAAACGGAAATCGCGAATGCTGTTAAAATATCAAACCAGCTGATATTAAAAAATTTAACAACAATTAAAGAAAGAATGATGGAAAGGTTGGTCAAAACATCTACCGTATAATGGGCGCTGTCGGCGGCAATGGCCGGTGATGATGTTTTGCGGGCAACGTGTTTTTGAAAAGCAATCAACAAAACGGTTGCTACTAAACTGATAGCCATGATGATAATGCCCAGTTCCGGTTTTTCTAACGGTTCGGGATTAAACAATCGGGTAATGCCGTCATACATGACAAACAGACCGGAGCCGGCAATAAAAGCCGATTGTACCAAAGCGCTGATAGATTCCGCACGACCATAACCGTAGCGGTGTTCTTGACTAGCCGGGCGTGTGGAAAAACGAATGGCAATAAATGAAATTGAAGAAGCAAAAACATCAGCCAAACTATCAATCAACGAAGATAAAATGGCCAGCGAGCCGGTGTAAAAAGCACCGAATATTTTAAGCAGGCATAATCCTCCCGAAAGCATAACGCTGGCGCTGGCAGCAATTTTTTTAAGACGGTTATGTTGTTCAGTTAAAGTTTGCGGCATTTTTTATTAACTCCCAATTTTTGGCAGAAATTTCTAAAAAATGGTCTTTAACATACGGTGCGTAAAACTGCAAATGTTTTCCTCTGATTTTATTGTCAAAATCATACTGAACCCAAAATCTTTCATTATCTTTGTAGAAATTGAGCTTAAACTTGTTACCCTGTTCGGCTTTGATATCCAGGCTAAGAAGTTTGTTTGGTTTGTCAAGTTGCAGAGTGGATGAAATAAAATCAGTATTTAAAAGATATTTCATGACATCTGCTAATTTGTCGGGGTTGTTTTCGCCGTTTATGCTTTCTAATCTGCCGAAGCGTAAATCCCAGATGTGGCTATAAGTCCATTGTTGCCAGTCCGGTGAAAGGTCTATAAAATCGACTTCTGCCAACCAAACTTGAAATTTGCCATCAAACTTGATGTATGCGGCGTTGGAACCACGCCCAAGGTCAAGATTATATTGTCCGACCTCAAAATTTAAAATCGGTTTGTTATCAGCATCTAAAAGCTCAATTCTGGTGTTGGGTGAATTTTCGCTTTCTATTGGTTGCAAGCCAAACAGTGCCAAATTTTCGGCTTTGTCGGATTTTTTTTCATAAAAGCGGGCTTCCATTAAAGCGCTTAAAAAGCTACGAATCCTTTCTTGGAATACAGGAAAGTCAGGTTGCTCAGAAAGTTTCCAAATGCCGTCTTTGTTAACGAAGTGAAGAATGTTATCATGTGTTTTGATGACAATTGATTGAACTTGGTTAATCTGTTTTGGCAGCTCAGGAAACAGCGGTTTGTCTTCATATTTTTGAATGTCCGAACGGTTGGCGTAATAAACCGAGATAATACCGGCCAGTAAAATAACGGCAGCCGTTAGCGATATTTTTAATAGCGCGCGGTTGAATTTAAATGGAACGCGATAATTTTGCCGACCTTTTTTCAACCAAAGGAAAACAAGCAAAGCAAAACTTAATATCAACGGAAGCATAAAAATATTAATAAATTTGACCGTCATGGCGATATTTGCAATATCGCGGTTAGCTTGAACCCGAACGGCGCTTAATTCTTGCCGCAGCTTATCCAGCTGTTTTCTGATGCCGCTGATAAGCGCGAGTTCATCGGCAGTGAAAATTTCCCGCTCTTCAAAATCGCGCTTGTTCCAAATTTCTTGAAGCTGGTTTTTGACCTGATTAATACGGTCAAAAATTTCCTCTTCTTTAATTTTATATTGAAAGACATTTTGTTTGCGGCGTTTTTCAATATCCGTAAATTCGCGGTTGCGGGCGCTTTTGCCGCGCAAATCAAGCAGGTTGGAATTGTTTGTCAGATAATCTAAGCTGTTTAAGATAAAATCGGCATTGTTAAATAACGGAATAAAAAAGTTACGTTCCAAGATGGTTTGCGAAGTTGTCCAGAAATTGTCATAAATAAAATCCGTATCACCGACAACAATCATATTAAATTGATTGTCCGGATTTTTGCCATGCACAGCGGCGGCTAAAATTTTGGGGTTGTCATCGGCTTTGAAATAAGTAAGTACTTGGCGGGGGTTTAAGCCATCATAAACCACTTTAATGGGCATTAAAGAAGAATTTTGGCTAGCCTGCAGTAATGGAACAAAGTCAATATTATTGCTTGCCGGTAATATCACCGAAACTGATGACATCAGAATGCTGTTCAAACCTTTGGTAACAGGATGCGAAGGATTGAAATTTTCTTTTTTGAGTTTGAATTGAATAATATCCTGGGTAAATGCCGGATTGTTTTTATAGTTGCTGGTGGCGTCTACCGTAATGGAGTTATCTAAATCAGCCACCACATATTCGTTATAAAATTTAATGCCCCAAAACTCATCCAAGCCATTTAAATTTGAAGGCGTAAACGGGTGGTTAACGGAGGAATAAATCCGCCGGGCTTCAGCGGCGCCATCTAAAAGTAACAATATATTGCCGTAATTTTGTGAATATTTTTTAACGGCATCGGTCATTTCTGCAGATATGTTTTGCGGATGAATCATAATCAATACATCGGGGCGTTCATCCAAATCTTCCGGTTTGGTAATATAACGAATGTTATAAAATTCGCTTATTTTACGGGTGATTTCCCAAGGTTGTAAAATCATGTTGTCGCTGCCGCCACCGTTTATCGGTAGTGTTGACAATACGGCTGCGGTTTTTTTCTTGCGCCCGAGCTGATAAATTAAAGAAGTTAGATTTTGTTCTAAAAACGGCATTTGCGCCGGTGTGAAATAAGGAATGGCAAGTTTGTTTTGCAGTGTGTCGGTAACGGTTAAACCAAACAGGGCGTTTTGATTAATATCAATTAAAGGTATTGGTTGAATCCCGTCGGCAATGGCGCGGTCTTCAATATTGTCCAGGCTTTGCGGATGATAAATCCGATAGTCAAATTTGCCGTTGGAGCGGTTTTTATATTGTGCCAAAAGTTGGCGGATTTTATCAAACATTTGCCGCATGGCCGGGTTGCGTTGCTCCAAGATAGTGGAGTAATAAAGCTTTGCGGTAACGGGTTCGGTTAAGTTTTGCAAAACCGAAACCGTATTTTTGTTTAGGGTATATAGGTTATCTTCGCTGAAGTCAATTTGCGTGCCGCGGGTCAGGTTGTTTGCCAACAAATTGAAACCCATAAAACCCAAAACCAACATTAACCATGCCCAGATGTAATAGGTTCGGTTGGTGGATTTTAACCATGACGAAGTGCCGGCAGTGCGAAAACCAACAATTAAAATTGTGGTAAAATTAAATAAGATGATGATGGATGCAAAAAACAACACATCACGCAGCTCAATTAATCCGCCGGTAATGTTGGCAAAATGCGTTAAAAAACTAAACGAGGCGATGGTATCAATCATATAATCGGGCAAAAACAGGCGAAAGAAAGACAAAATAAATTCTACGCCGCTCCAGAAAAACATTAAATTAGCCGCTACCGCTAACACCAAAGCAATTACCTGATTTTTAGTTAGGGCTGACATGGTTTGCGAAATGGCAAGCATGCAGCCGGCTAGAATGAAACTTCCGATATAGCTTAAAACAATAACGGCATTGTCAGGTGTTCCCAATATATTAACCGTAATCCAAAAGGGAAAAGTAAGAACCAATGCTAAAGCACAAAACAGCCATGAAGCTAAAAATTTTCCCCATACCAATGTTTCGGTTGAAACCGGCATGGTCATGATTTGAACAATGGTTTTAGTGCGAAATTCTTCTGCCCACAAGCGCATGGAAATACCGGGAATGAATAATAAATACAACCATGGCTGAAAAGCAAACATAACCTGTAAAGATGCTTGCCCGCGTTCAAAAAAGTTTCCGAAATAAAAAGCCATGGCGGCATTTAAAATTAAAAAAGACATCAGATAAATATATGCGAGTGGCGAAATAAAATATCGAAACAGCTCGTTTTTTGTAACAATCCATAAATTTTTCATGTTATTGCCTTTGCTTAAATTATTCTTCCGTGCTTTGTGTCAGTTTTTTAAAAGCTGCTGCTAAAGTTTTGGTTTTGGCTTTGCTTAAAATTTCCTGACAACTGCCATCTGCCATCATTTTACCTTTATTAATCAAAATAATACGCGTGCAAATGGTTTCCGCCTCTTCCAGAAGATGGGTGGAAATCAAAATCGTTTTATTTTTGCCCATTTGCCCGATAAGACGCCGCATATGTTCTTTTTGGTTTGGGTCCAACCCGTCGGTTGGCTCGTCCAAAAGCAAAATGTCCGGATTGCTCAAGATGCTTTGCGCAAATCCCACGCGGCGTAAATATCCTTTGGAAAGAGTTTCTATTTTTTGGTTTAAGACGTTTTCAATGTTTGCCAGATGTATGGCGTGTTCAATTTCTTTGATACCGACATGGCGTAAATCCGCCATATATTGCAAAAACATTTTAACACTCATATCCGGATACAAAGGCGAACCTTCCGGCAAAAAGCCGATTTTGCTTTTGGCTTTGAGCGGCTGTTCGGCAATATTTAAACCTTCCACAAAAATTTTACCGGATGTTGGCGCCAAAAAGCCGGTAATCATATTCATCAAGGTTGATTTTCCGGCGCCGTTTGGCCCCAAAAGGGCAATAACTTCGCCTTTTTGCGCGGTAAAATCAAAATCATCCACGGCTTTGATATCGCCGTAAATTTTGCTTAAATGTTGTGTCCGAATAGCATCTGTCATTTTGTTTTATCTTCCTTTTCATAAATTTCACCGCCGGTCATGGGTTGGGGTACACCGGTTGTGGTCGGAAAAGTTATCGGCAGCCCGTAAATCCGCCGTGCTGCCAAAAAAGCTATTGCCGGCGCATCGCCGATTTTAAAATCAAAAACATCTTCTTGCGCGGTTTCTATTTTCATTTCTTTTAAGTGTTGACGAATAAAGCGCACCAATGTCGGGTTTTGTGCACCGCCACCGCAGATGACGGCGCATACCGGAACTTCCGGCAGATAAAGCGCCAAGGAATAAGCGATAGCCTCGCTGACAAAAGCGGTGGCCGTTGCTGCGCCGTCTTCTAATGATAATCCTTCCAGATGTTCGGTTTTATCGTTAAAAGAATTGCGGTCTAATGATTTGGGCGGATATTTTCCGAAAAAATCGTGTTTCATCATCTGATTAATGATTTTTTCATGAACAATGCCGGTGGCGGCTAATTTGCCGTTAAAATCCATCTGCATGCCGCCATGTTTGAAAACCCAGTCGTCAATTAAGGCGTTCCCCGGTCCGCAGTCAAATGCGACAATTTCACCCAAAGTGCCGGTCCAAATGAGGTTGGTGATGCCGCCGATGTTAATAAAGACATTAGGTTTGTTAAGAGTTTGCGCCAAAGCGCTGTAATAAGTGGCGGTAATCGGCGAGCCTTGTCCGCCATTTAGGATATCGGCATTGCGAAAATGCGTTACGACTTTAATGCCGGTTTTTTCAGCCAATATGCGGCCTTTGCCGAGTTGATAAGTATAACCGTTTTGCGGTTCGTGACAAATGGTTGTTCCTTCCAGTCCGATGACATCCATCGGTTCATCGCTCTCACGATTGATTTCTTCAACAATTTCATTTATAAAGTCGGTAACTTCGGTTTCCGTTGTTTCAATTAAGGCGCGTTCTTCCGGATTGTCATAATGCATTCCCAAAACGGAACGGACTTTTTGTGCCAACGGTTCCGGATAAAGAAACTTGCGGGCTGATTTGACCTCATAAATATCCACGCCGTCGGTTGACACCAAAGCGGCTTTAATGCCGTCTAAGGATGTTCCGCCCATTAATCCCAGAATATTTAACGGTTTTATCATCATTGTCAAAAACTTTACCTCGCTTCTTGCATTGTTATAAATATATGCTAATATGCGTTAAAATTTAGTATAAGGGAAAGAAAAATGAGCGCATGGAAATCCGAATTTTTTAATATTATGGTTGAACGCGGCTTTTACAATCAATGTACCAATGACACGGGTTTTGATGGATATTTGGCTGATTGTGAAAAGAAAGGTACCCCGGCCGTTGGTTATCTGGGTTCGGATCCGACCGGCGACAGTCTGCATGTCGGGCATATTGTGCCGGTGATGATGCTGCGCTGGTTTCAAAAATGCGGCCATAAACCGTTAACGTTGGTCGGCGGCGCGACGGCGCGTATCGGCGACCCTTCCGGTAAAGACAAGCTGCGCCCTTTTTTAAGTGAAGAAACTTTAGTGCATAATACCGAAGGTTTGAAAAAATCTTTTCGCAAGTTTTTAAATTTTGAAACAGGGGCCAATGCCGCTGAAATGGTTGATAATTGGGACTGGTTCAAAGACATTAATTATCTGGCGTTTTTGCGTGATATCGGTACCTGTTATTCGGTTAACCGGATGTTGACGATGGAAAGCGTGAAAAGCCGCTTGGAACGCGAACAGCCGATGTCGTTTTTAGAGTTTAATTATCAGCTTTTGCAAGGTTATGATTTTTGCGTTTTATATCAAAAATATGGTTGCCGCGCCCAAATTGCCGGCGCCGATCAATGGGGCAACATTGTTTCCGGTACTGAACTCGGTCGTCGTCGTTATGATGTGGAATTGTTTGGTTTTACCAGCCCGATTTTGACTGATTCTTCCGGCAAAAAGATGGGCAAATCCGAAGGTAACGCTGTGTGGATTAATGATGAAAAACTTTCCTCATATGATTATTATCAATATTTCCGCAACATTGGTGATGCCGAAGTCGGCAAATGTTTGAGAGTGTTTACGGATTTACCGATGGATGAAGTTTGTCGCTTGGAAAGCCTGAAAGACAAAGAAATCAATGAGGCTAAAAAGATTTTGGCTTATGAGGCTACCAAGATGTGCCGCGGTGAGGCGGAGGCTAAAGCCGCACAGGATACGGCGGTCAAAACTTTTGAACAAGGCATGGCTGGCGGCGAGTTGCCGGAAATTAAAGCGGATTTAAATGCCGGTATTGGTGTGCTGGACGCCTTTTTGCAAATCGGTTTTGTTGAAAGCAAAGGCGAAGCGCGCCGTCTGATAAAACAAGCCGGCTTAAAAATCAATGACAAACCGGTTACGGATGAAAATTATAAAATAACGACTGCTGATTTGCTTAATGGTCAGGTTAAGCTTTCCCAAGGCAAGAAGAAGCACGGTTTAATAAAAGCTTAAACTTAAAACCCCTGCCGGTTAGCGTCAGGGGTTTGTGTTATGAAAAGTTTTAAGCTATAATTTCCGGTTTGGCGCGTTTGCGTTGCAGCGGGTCTAAAATCTTCTTTCTCAAACGCAACGATTTCGGCGTCACTTCCAACAATTCATCAGCTTGAATATACGATAAAGCCTGTTCCAGACTCATTTTCCGCGGTGGAATCAAATCAATGGCTTCATCTTTTCCGGCAGCGCGGATGTTGGTGAGCTGTTTGGCTTTGGTCGGATTGACGTCCAAATCATTCGGCTTGGTGTGTTCGCCGATAATCATACCGATATAAACCGGACTGTTATGCTCAATAAACATCGGACCGCGGTCTTGCAGCTTCCATAGAGCATAAGCCACGGCTGTGCCGTTTTCACTGGAAATCAGCACACCGGTGTGGCGACCTTCAATTTCGCCTTTATAAGGTTCATAGGCATAAAAACTACGGTTCATAACACCGGTACCGCGGGTGTCGGTCAAAAACTCGGAATGATATCCGATTAAACCGCGCGACGGCGCATGGAAGATAAGACGCACTTTATTGCCAAGCTGGGAAGGTATCATCTCGGTCATTTCGGCCCGGCGCTGACCGAGTTTTTCAACCACGGCACCGGAAAATTCTTCATCAACGTCAATGACCACTTCTTCCACAGGTTCTAACAAATTGCCGTTTTCGTCTTTTTTCATCAAAACCCGCGGGCGGGAAATGGAAAGTTCAAAACCTTCGCGGCGCATGGTTTCTATCAAGACGCCCAGTTGCAATTCGCCGCGTCCGGCAACTTCAAACGAATCGGTGCTGTCGGTTCTGGAAATTTTTAAGGCAATGTTGCCTTCAGCCTCTTTGCAAAGTCTGTCCCAAATCATGCGCGATGTGACCTTGTCGCCCTCACGTCCGGCTAACGGGGAATCGTTAACCGAAAAAGTCATAGCCAAAGTTGGCGGATCAATCGGTTGGGCATGGATGGCATCATTGATGCTGTAATCGCAAATTGTATCGGCAACTGTGCCTTTGACAACACCGGCTACGGCAACAATATCGCCGGCAAATGCCTCGTCTAGAGCCACGCGCTCTAATCCGCGATAAGCTAAAATCTTGGTAATGCGGGTTCTTTCAACTTCGCCTTTATCATTGATAACCTTGACCGAATCGTTTAATTTTAAGCTGCCGGATTGGATTTTTCCGCTTAACAGGCGGCCTAAAAATTTGTCGGATTCAAGTGTGGTAACCAGCATGGAAAAAGGCTTGTCTTTATCGCATTTTGGTTCGCTGACGTAAGATAAAATCAGTTCAAACAGCGGCGTTAAGTCTTTATGCTCGTCATTTAGGTCTTTTACAGCCCAACCATTGCGGCCGGAAGCATACAAAACCGGAAAATCAAGCTGTTCATCATTGGCGTTTAAGCTGACGAATAAATCAAAAATTTCATTTAGAACTTCATCGGGACGGGCATCCGGTTTGTCCGCCTTATTAATAACGACAATCGGTTTTAAGCCGATTTTCAAAGCTTTGCCTAATACAAATTTGGTTTGTGGCATCGGCCCTTCGGAAGCGTCCACCAACAAAACCACGCCATCCACCATAGAAAGTATGCGTTCAACCTCGCCGCCGAAATCCGCGTGTCCCGGTGTGTCCACAATGTTAATATGCGTGCCGTGCCAGTTAACCGATGTACATTTGGAAAGAATCGTAATCCCTCTCTCCCTCTCCAAATCATTGCTATCCATAGCACATTCCGCCACTTTCTGATTATCCCTGAAAGTTCCGCTTTGTTTTAACAATCCATCGACCAATGTCGTCTTTCCGTGGTCGACATGGGCTATGATGGCGATATTTCTCATACTCATTTCTTTTTCTCCTAAAAACCTGTCATGTCGTGATTTTGCAAGCTTGTGTACGCTTTTTTGCACACGGCGCTTTCAAAATCACTTCCAGCACAGGCTT
>CALXZJ010000006.1 GCA_944393235.1 uncultured Alphaproteobacteria bacterium
AATCTCCCTCTCTCCGCCAATGAGCGCCCCGTTTGTAACGGGGCTTATGTTTTTTAAATAACAGGGAGATTTGAACTCCCGAGGAAGGGAGTTCGACTACAAGTGAAAGGCGGACTTGAAGGACGCCGGTGAGCCTTTGTAAAAGGCGAATGAACGCCGTGAACGAAGTAATCTCCCTCTCTCCGCCAATGAGCGCCCCGTTTGTAACGGGGCTTATGTTTTTTAAATAACAGGGAGATTTGAACTTCCGGAGAAGGGAGTTCGATTTTTACTGGAAATTCGTATTTTCGACCACAGAACGCATAAGTTTTACGGTAACTATTTAAACCTTGACACCAACCAAGACATAAAAACCGAAATCCAAAAGCTTGTTGATAATATTGGTGACAATATTTATTATCAAGGGCAGATTGCAGATAATGGACAAGGTGTTGAACTGACAATCAATTCTCAGGAAGAAATGCATGGCCTTTCCAATGAAGACTTTAAAAACAAAATGCTTGAAACGCTTAAATCTTTTAAGGGCAATAAGATATTTAATCAGTCTTTAAATGGTGATATTGAGATAAGGACTTCATCAATCAAGAAATATAAGAGCTTTTTTGCTGATAAGAACAAGCGGCTTATTGTACCCTATATTCCGGAATTGCTTGGAAAAGCGAGATTTAATAAAATGGAAGCTTCTTATGCGCCTGAGAAAGAGCCTAATATTAAAGCATATTATAAAGCCGATTTGCCTATAAATATTGATGATGATACTTATAATGTTCATTTGACAGTGCGTGAAGACCAGTATGGCAATTTCTTTTGGGATGCACAAATAAACGAGAAGCCCCAACGCGCCACACCGGCTACAAATCCGGGGGATACGGGGCTTCTGTCTGGTCTTTCTAGTGAAGACGCTTTAAATATAACACCAATTAAAGGAAATGTCAAGCTGGATTATCAAAACAAACCGCAACCCAAAGGTTTATATGACGCCAACCGCAATTTGATTAAAATCTTTGAAAGTGCGGATTTTTCTACTTTGCCGCATGAATTGGCACATTACTGGCTTAATAACATGTGGAATTATACCCGCAGTGGCAATGCCAGCGAAAGATACCAACAGCGGTGGAACGTGATTGCCAACTGGCTGGGGATTACACCGGAGCAAACGCGTATTTAATGCCATTGGCTGTGGATTGATTTAAAAAGATTGTAATTTACGGGTGATTTTGCTAAACTTCCGGCAGTTTGTAACTGTTTGGGAGTTTTTTATGATGGAACAAAAGAAAATCAAAATCGGTGATTTTGAAATCGGCAACAAACTGCCGTTGGCGATTATTGCCGGTCCGTGCCAGATTGAAAGCCGCGAACATGCGATTATGATTGCCGGTAACATGGTGGAAATCACCAAAAAACTCGGTATCAACTACATATTCAAAGCATCGTTTGACAAAGCCAACCGTACCTCAATCAACGGCGCGCGCGGCGTCGGGTTGGAAGAAGGAATGCGCACGTTTGCCGAAATCAAAAAACTTTATCCGGATTTGCCGATTGTGACCGATGTGCATGAACGGCAGCAATGTCCGGTTGTGGCCGAGTATGTCGATATGATTCAAATTCCGGCGTTTTTGTGCCGTCAGACGGATTTGGTGGTGGCGGCAGCCAAAACCGGCAGGGTCATCAATATCAAAAAAGGTCAGTTTTTAGCGCCGTGGGATGTCAAAAATTTGGTTAAAAAAGCGGTTGATTCCGGTAATGAAAATGTCTGTATCACCGAACGCGGCACAAGCTTTGGTTATAACACGTTGATAACCGATATGCGGGGTTTTCCGCAGATGGCCAAAGATACCGGATGTCCGGTGATCTTTGATGCGACGCATTCGGTGCAGCAGCCGGGAGGTATGGGCTCATCGACCGGCGGACAGCGCGAATTTGCGCCGGTGTTGGCACGCGCGGCGGTGGCTGTCGGCGTGGCGGCGGTGTTTATGGAAACGCACGAAAACCCCGATAAAGCTCTGTCGGACGGACCAAACACCATTTATTTGCGCGATATGGAAAGAGTGATTTCCGAACTGATGGCTTATGATAAAATCACCAAATCCATTATTCATGATTATTAATTTAATCTGATTGTCAAAATAAGCGCTCCGCAACTGGTATGGTTGGTTTGACGGAGCGTTGCCGTATCAAAGGTGAGATTGTGCAATTTAGTGATGAAGGATATATCATCAAGCTTTTACGCCATGGCGAAAATTCGCTGCTGGTGACGGTTTTGTCGGCGCAGCACGGCAAAATAACCGGCTTTATCAAAGGCGCGTTAAGCAAAAATAAACTCGGGGTTTATCAGCTCGGCAACGCCATATCGTTTAATGCCTATGCCCGCTTGGAAGAAAATTTGCCGCAGTTTCGCGGGGTGGAATTGCTGAATGCGCACGCGGTGAGTTTTATGGCAGATGAGCGGAAGTTGGCAACACTTTCGGCTTTTTGCGAGCTGATGAATGTTTGTCTGCCGGAAAAAGAGGCGCTGGAAAACTTAAACTTTTACATTAAAGGTTTTATGAACGGGCTTGAAAATGAAAATTGGGCGGCAAAATATGCTTTAATAGAGTTCCATTTGTTGGCGTTTTTGGGTATCGGTTTGGATTTGAGCGCTTGCGCGGCGACCGGAACGACAGAAAATCTGGCGTTCGTTTCGCCCAAAAGCGGCAAGGCGGTTTGTTTGGAGGCAGGGCTGCCGTATCGGGACAAGTTGTTTAAATTTCCTTATTATGCTGTGGATAAAAATGTGACGCCGAGTGCGGCGGAAGTGGCGGATTTGCTCAATATGACGGCGTATTTTTTGGATAAGAACTTTTTTCAAATCCACGGCTTGAAATTCCCGAACAATCGTGCTAACTTGCTTCAGCACTTAAAATTAGCGGAAGAATAAATGAACATGGCCGATCAGGAAGAAAAAATCAGAGACGTTCAACTCAAAGAAGAATTAAGCAAACGTTATTTGTCTTATGCGATGTCCACCATTGTCGCCCGTTCGTTGCCGGACGTGCGCGACGGCTTAAAACCGGTGCACCGCCGTTTGTTGTATGCCATGCGGCAGCTGCATCTTGACCCCAAGACCGGTTATAAAAAATGCGCGCGTGTGGTGGGCGATGTTATCGGTAAATACCATCCGCATGGCGACACGGCGGTTTATGGCGCGATGGTGCGTCTGGCGCAGGATTTTTCGGTGCGGTATCCGTTGGTTGACGGGCAGGGCAATTTCGGTAATATTGATGGCGACGGCGCGGCGGCTATGCGTTATACCGAGGCGCGTTTGACCGAATTTGCCATGGCCATGATGGAAGGTTTAAATGAAAACGCAGTTGATTTTATAGACACCTACGATGGTGAGGAAAGCGAACCGGTGGTGATGCCTTCCATGGTGCCGAACCTGTTGTGCAACGGGTCTTCGGGCATTGCCGTGGGCATGGCCACCAACATTCCGCCGCATAATTTGAGCGAAGTGTGCGACGCGCTTTTGTATATGATAGAAAAACCCGACTGCGATGAGGAATCTCTGGTGCGGCGTGTGAAAGGTCCGGATTTTCCGACCGGCGGTGTGATTATCGACTCGTTTGCGACGATTGTGGAAAATTACAAACAGGGCAAAGGGGCGTTCCGTATTCGCGCCAAGTGGGAAAAAGAAGAGCTTTCGCACGGGCAATATCAGATTGTGGTCAAAGAAATTCCGTATCAGGTGATTAAATCCAAACTGATTGAAAAAATCGCCCAACTTTTGAGCGAAAAGAAAGTGCCGCTGTTGGCTGATGTCCGCGATGAATCGGCGCAAGACGTGCGTATTGTGTTGGAGCCGAAAAATCGCACGGTTGACGCTGCGTTGTTGATGGAACATTTGTTTAAACAGACCGAGTTGGAAAGCAAGTTTAATATGAACATGAACGTGCTTGACTGCGACGGTGTGCCGCGGGTGATGAGTTTGAGCGAAGTTTTGCGCGCGTTTTTGGACCATCGGCATATTGTGTTGCAGCGGCGCACGCAATATCGTCTGGAAAAGATTTCGGCACGGCTTGAGATTTTATCGGGTTATCTGATTGCGTATGTAAATCTGGATGAGATTATCCGCATCATTCGCGAGGAAGACGATGCCAAAGCGGTGATGATGAAGGAATTTAACTTAACCGACAATCAGGCCGAAGCGATTTTAAACATGAAACTGCGCAGCCTGCGCAAACTGGAAGAGCATGAAATTAAAGCTGAATTTGATGATTTGAGCGCGGAAAAAGAGGGGCTGGAAGCGTTGTTGGCCGATGAGGGCAAACGTTGGCAGGCATTAGCGGAAGAAATTAAGCAAATTAAAGAAAAATTCGGCAAAAAAACGGCGTTGGGACGCCGTCGCACCGAGTTTGCCGAAGCGCCCGCCGATGTGGAAATCACGATTGAGGCAATGGTTGAAAAAGAACCGATTACGGTGATTTTATCCGAAAAAGGCTGGATTAGGAGCATGAAAGGCCATGTCGCTTTGAATGAGGATTTCAAGTTCAAAGACGATGACGCTTTACGCTTTGCCATCCACGCGCAGACGACCGATAAAATCATTTTGTTTGACACGGCCGGCAAGTTCTTTACGCTGCAGGCAAGCGAAATTCCGAGCGGCAGAGGGTTCGGTCAGCCGGTGCGTTTGATGATTGATTTGAGCAACAATGATAACATCAGCGCGATGTTTGTGTTTGAGCCCAAAGCCGGTTATGTGATTGCCTCAAACACCGGTCACGGTTTTGTGGTTGATGAAAACCACATTTTGGCGCAAACCCGCAACGGTCGCAAGATTATGAATTTAGCAGACGGCGAGCAGACGATGTTTTGCAAGAAAATCACCGGCGATATGGTGGCGGTGGTGGGCGAAAACCGCAAACTTTTAATTTTTAAGTTGGAAGAAATTCCGACTATGGCGCGCGGTCGCGGCGTGGCGTTGCAGAAATATAAGGATAAAGATTGCCGGATGACGGACATCCAGATTTTTAAATCGGAAGAGGGCTTTTGTTACAACCGTTCCGGCGGTGTTGCGGTGGAGAAAGATTTGATGACATGGCTCGGACATCGGGCGCAGGTCGGCAAGCTGGTGCCGTTCGGATTCCCGAAAAGCAATACGTTTTTTAAGGAATAATCATTAATATTGACTATGCCGGTGCTGTTGTCATCAGAGATCTATGCCAATAACCACATAAAAAGAACAAGAGACCTCAGAATCGCAGGAATTGCACAAGGCATCCATTTCCGTTAAACCGGCATAGCGCAGGCATTGATCCGGATGGTTATTAATGCAGAAATTGTCGCCCATAAGCCTGGCAGTTGTATAATTTTCCGGATCATTTTCATCTTGTGCGGATCTCATTTGAATGGATAATAAGTTTGCTGAATTTTCTTTGGCAACAGTGACAATGGTGCGGCAGATTTCTCGAAATTCATTGCTAGATTTATTTCCGGAACGATTAACAGATAAGTACATATAATATGTAAAACCAGTTGTTGGAGAGTAGGAATAGTTTATTGTGATAGCGTTATTAAAAACATCATGAATAATCTTGTTTCCCATATACTTCATTCCATCAGGAATAAGGTTAAGCTTATCGAAAAGATCAGTTTGGAAACCATTGTCCGTAGCAGCACGTTTTAATTCAGGTCTGAGCTGTATGGCGTTATTTAACAGCATGTTAAAAGATTCGGCTTGTTTGTTGAGTTTGTATTTAAGCATCGCCTTGGAGTAACCGGCGATAGCACCAACCGATAAAACACCAATAATTGCTAATACACCCAGCATTTCCACCATGGAACGACCGCATAACGGCACATCTGCTTGCCTTCTTTTCGCTCGTGTACTCATTTTGTACACGTCGCTCAAACAAGGCTGCGCATCTGCACCATTTTTCGGTCGTTCGCTTCTTCCGGAAGAAATCGCGTATAATGGCACATCTAAAGCGCTTTTACGCGAAGTCGGAAAATTCACGTACGTCTTATGTACGCTAGGATTTTCCTCCTCACTAGAAAGCACTTTATCTGCACCATTCTCCGCAATTTCAGAATGTGCATGAGAGAAAAAGTTAAAAAAATTGAACAAATTCATCAAAAGAACTCCCAAAACTGCAAAATAAATGTATTTACGCGGTATTCTAAACCGTTTTTTTTTTTTGCAATTTTAAAGAGTCTGGTGGGGATAAGTTTCTACTTATTATTTACTGTCATGCCGCTGCCGAGCAATGCTCAGCAGTTTAGGCATCTCTTCCCATATGTGCGATAGACGGATAGATGCCTAACCTCAGTCGCTAACGCTCTTTTAGAGTTCTTAGAGCGTAATAAGAAAAGGGGCAAATGTATGATGAGAGAAATGAGGCTAAAACAAAACCGACAGTTGATGTCTGCCGGTTTTAATTATGGTTTTGAAGCCCTGTCTTTTTAAGCGGCTTTAGCCGGTGCGTTAAGCCCCAGTTCTTCCATGACTAGTTTTTTTAATGTCACATTATCGGTTTTACCGGTGGCCAAAAGCGGAATTGTATCGTGGTACAAAATCACCCGCGGCAAAAACAGTTCGGACATGCCGTTGTTTTTGATATAGTCATGCAAGCCGTCGGATTTCACTTGTTGATTGTTGGTAACCAGCACGATTTGTTCGCCTTTGCTTTCATGCGGGACGGCGACGATGCCATAATTAAAGTCTGCGCCCATCCATTCATAAGCCTTGACAACCATTTCATGCACGGCGTTTAGAGATACCATTTCGCCGCCGATTTTGGCAAAACGCTTGATGCGGTCTTTGATGTATACAAAACCGATTTCATCAATATCTACCACGTCGCCGGTATGATACCAGCCTTCTTCAGGCGGCACCAATACGCCGGGGTTATCGGGTAAAATATAACCCAACATGATGTTCGGGCCTTTGACCACCAACTCGCCGCCTTTGGCAATTCCCGGAACCGGCTCAATTTTATATTGGATTGCAGGCAGTAATTTACCGATAGAACCGAATCGGTTGAAAATGCTGTTATTGGCGCACACAACCGGTGAACATTCGGTTGCGCCGTAGGCTTCCATCATGCGGATGCCCATGCGTTCCATCCACATGTTACGGGTGTCAAGCTTGACCGCTTCGGCACCGCCGAACATAAAGCGGATGTTGTGGAAGTCATACGGGTGGGCGATTTTGCCGTAACCGCGGAAAAACGTGTCGGTACCGAACATCACCGTGGCGCCCAGTTCATAAACCAACTCGGCCACAACGCGGTAATGCAAAGGCGAGGGGTATAAAAACAGGCGTGAACCTTCCAGTAACGGAAACAGCGTACCGACCGTCAAACCGAAACTGTGGAACATCGGCAAAGCGTTGAACACCAAATCAGTCATATTAATTGTTTCCAGAGCCGACATTTGTTTGATGTTTGACATAATGTTGGCATGGCTCAAGACAACCGCTTTAGGCGCGCCTTCGGAGCCGGAAGTAAACAAAATGACCGCTTTTTTGCTGCCGCCGTCTTTGTGCGGCACGCGTTTGATTTTGTAACGCAAGAAAGCGCCGATTTTATCTAACAGCCCGATATGTTTGGCAAGCGATTCCAAATAAAAGATTTCAATCCCGTTAGCTTTTAAGATTTCTATTACCGATTCAAGCTTGGCGGTTTTGATAAAAGTCATGGAGGTGATAATCATTTTGACCTGCGCGGTTTTGCACATGGAAACCATATTTTTGGCGCCGACTGAGAAATTGACCATGACCGGCACGCGCTCATACGCGGACAAGCCGAAAAACGTGCAAACGGCAGCAATCGTGTTGGGCAGCATCAAGCCGACATGTTCAAAATGCGATGTTCTTTTTTTGAAAAATCGTCCTAAAACAAACGACTTAATGATGATGTCTTTATAAGAATTGGTCTTGCGCTGAATATCCTCCAAAACTTGCGGGCGCTTAAAGAAAAAGCCGGTTTTAGAGTGAACTTTGCCGGTTTTCATCAGCTGGGCGAACAGCGAAATGTTCGGGTTATAAATAAAATTAAAATGCATTTCACGCAAGATTTGGTAAACCTCGTTGCTGATGTGGTCACGTTGGCGGCGGAGTTCATCTTTTAACTTAAACGGACGCGGTTTGCCGACGGTAATGCGCATTTTGGGCAACGGACGGTGCGGCAATTTGCCTTTGGTCTTGGAAAAATAACCGTATTGCGGACCGTCAATCCAAATCGGTATCAGCGGGGCTTTGGATTTATCGGCGACCAACCCTGGAGCTTCATAAATTTTCATTAAACCGCCGCTTTCGGTGATGCGTCCTTCGGCAAAAATCATCACCAGACGGCCGCTGTCAACTTTGGCAATCAACTCTTTGATATCACTCGGTTCAATCGGGTTAAACGGCATGATGTCGGCAAATTTCATCAAAAAACGGATGCCGCGGCGGCGGTATAAGTGGCCGTTTAAGGCAAAAACCGGATTGCCGGGCAGAAAAGCATACAACAAAATCGGGTCAAGATAAGAAACATGATTGGATACATAAACGCCTTTTTTGGGCAGTCTTTTTATGTCAAATTCTATTGCGCATCTGGTTTTGAAAATATAAAAGAAAGTTCGCAGGCACCATTTAACAAAATTGTTCAAAGTTTTTACTCCGAAGTTAAGACAATATAAATTTTTGTATACAAAAAGCGCTTTTTTGTAAAGATAAAAAGATAGTGTGGTGGAAAGTTGCTTTAATAAGCGTTCTAAGATATTGATATTATTAAAAAATCAAGAACTTATCCAACCCGAAAATGCTAATGTCTTGCTTTTGCGCAAAATTTTGTATATAAAACCCGACGTAACATATTATGTGTTTTGTTTACGATGTGCCGCAAATGTGACAAGTAAAGAAAATAAACAATAAATAAGGCATTAGGGCATATTATGTTGCTTTGGATTAACAACAGAAGTGAAAAAACTAATGAAAAATAATTTAGCTTTAACAATGACGGCATTGGGTACGATTTTGTTGGCAGCCAATGCTAATGCGGCCGGTTTCCATTTAAGAGAACAATCCGCAGCCGCGCAAGGCAACGCTTTTGCCGGAGCTACCGCCGGTGCCGAAAACGGTTCTTATGCTTATTTTAACGTTGCCGGTTTAACCCGCCAAAAAGGCACGCAGCTTAACGTCGGCGGCACATATATTGCGCCGAGAGCCGAGGCTTCCAACGTGCGGGCTTCAGACGGCTCGCGCGGTGCCGATGTCAACAATATTGTGCATGCCGCCGTGGCGCCGAATGCAACGTTTTCCCATCAATTGAACGAAAAAGCCTTTTTGGGCGTGGCTTTAAACGTGCCGTTCGGGATGATTACTAAATATGACCAAGATTGGCCGGGCTCCGACCATGGCATTACCTCCAAAGTGATGACCGCGACCGTTACGCCGATGTTTGCTTATAAAGCAACCGATAAACTTTCTTTGGGCGCCGGTCTGCAAATGCAATATGTCAAGGCGCGTCTGACCAGCAGTGCTTCGCAATATGGCGTGGATAACGTGGCTATGGAAGGTGATACGTTTGATATTGGCTATCAGTTGGGCGCAATGTATGAGTTTAATGATGATACTCGTATCGGCGTAGCATATCGTAGTAAAATTAAGCATAAACTTAAAGGGGATATAGAAGCTTCAGATTCAACAATTCCTGGTGTGGGAGCTATGGTTGGTCCATTGCTTAACCAAGATATTTCTGCCCGTTTGACAACTCCTGCTATGTTTTCGGTTGGTGCGTACCATCAACTTAATGAAAAATGGGCAGTAATGGCCGAATACCAACGTGTTTTTTGGAGCTCGTTTGACAGTCTTGATATTTATGGTGAAGATACAAGCAGTATGGTTAGCCGCACCAAAGAGCACTGGCGTGATACCAATTTCTTTGCGATTGGCGCCAGCTATCAGATTGACCACCAATGGAAGTGGCGTTTGGGTCTGGCTTATGACCAAAGCGCGGTTCGCGTGCAGCACCGTACGCCGCGTATTCCGGATTCTGACCGTATCTGGTATTCCACCGGTTTGAACTATCAGTATAACGACCGCTTGAGCTTTGATTTGGCTTATACCTACATCAAAGCCCATAACGCTCACTTGGATACTAAATTAACCGGCAACGTCGGTAGCCGTGTGACGGCTGAATATACCAACTCGGTCCAACTGTTCGGTTTGTCGCTTAACTACAAGTTTTAAGCCGATAAAACCGGTTTTAGTGCAACCCCGCCAATCGGCGGGGTTGCTGTTTATGGTCTATCTTATTTATTTAAGTGTTTCAGAGCATAAATTGCATTTTTTAGTGTGTCGAGGTCGTTTTCACATAAAAGAGGGATTAAGCCTTCGATTTCTTGTTCGGAACGACTGTATATTTTTAAGTTTAATAATTCCGCGATTGTGTTTTCATCGAAGCGGTATTTAATAAGTTGCGCGGGGTTGCCGCCGACAATACTGTAAGGTTCTACATCTTTGGTCACGACCGAACCGGCGGCAATGACTGCGCCTTCGCCGATTTTGATGCCGGGCATTATCAGGGCGCGCATGCCGATCCATGCACCGTCACCGATAATGGTATCGCCGCGCTGTTGGTAAGATTCTATAATTTTGTCGGTAAACGGGTAGCAAGAAAACCAATCCATGCGGTGGGTGTTGTTGCCGCCCATAAGAATGACGGCTTCAGCCCCGATGCAGACATAGTTGCCGATATAAAGTTTGTCATATGGGAATGGTTCTTCAAAATGTTCGCGGCTGTATTTGTCGCCGTATAGGTAGCGCACTACGTAATCTTCAAAGTTTTCGGTATAGGCGTTGGAATAATAGCTGTGCGTTCCTTTTATAATTATATTTGGATTTGAAACGCTTTGATGCAGATATTCCACATTTGACCAGTGTTTTTCCATTTTGAAAAATCTCCTTAATAAAAATTATATTTAAGGATACAATTGAGATGTTAAAAAATTATTGAGATATGGAAAAGCATGTGTTGCCACAGATTGACAAAGCCGAATTCCTTAAATTATGGAATGAAGCCGAGAACAATCAGGAAGGTTGGTTTTGTGCCAAATGTAAGGATCCGAAAGCTTATCTTGGCAAAAATTATGAAGAAGACCGTTTCTTCATCTGGAATGGTTCATCCTGCTTTTATAAGGGTAAAATGCTTATTATGGGTGCAACACTCGTGTATGGCAGTAAAGATGAACCGGAATTTATTTCACCGCGGGGGTTTCTGGAGAATTTTGTTTTTACGGACAAAAATCCACAAACCGGTGCGGTAGAGCCCAAAGGCACGCTTTATCGGGTGGCTTTGCAGGAAATTAAGCAGCATATTGCCGCTCTTGCCAGCCGCAGTTGAAGCCGGCTCTTATTAAAATTAAGACCTTGCACCGCTTAAGTTGCGGACAAGGTCTTTTTTATAACAAGAAAATCATCTTGCAAAAGATAATTTCAAAAACGATATTGTGATAAAATCTATCTGTTCAAAGACATTTCACATTCAGGAAGAGAGTTTAGAAATTTGGCAGCCTCTCCATGGGCGTGTTGCATTTGCGTTAAGACCTCAAAGTCATAGGCGTTTCCCTCTTCAACCGCCGTTTTCTTTAACAATTCTATATATTTTTTCTTTGAATTTTCTGTTAAACTGCATTGTAAACTAATTGTCTGATCCTTCATGATATTTTTTATTTTTTCATATCTGTCTTCACCTAACAATTTTTTCAAATCTTCGGCTGGCGGTGCTTTACGCATCTGACGGACAACATACCGGCAACGGCCGTCTTGATTTCCCACCACCTGCATGGATATATTTGTATTTTCATCGGTTATGTTCAGCTCGTAAGGTTCACAATCAGCAAGTTTTTGCCGCAGTTCTTTTGTCGGATCATAGGCTGAGCGTGTTGCTTGACATCTTTCCTCATCAAGCATCATTGCTGTTGCGGTCAGATAATCTTCATTGTTTAGAATTTCTTCTACCGAGGTTGCTTCTGCCATTGATTTTTTTATAGATCTTTGGCTTTCTGTGAATAATTCCAAATCAGTTTCGTCAAATGCGCATTGCGTGGTAACGGTAAATCCGTTTTTTTGAGCAAAAGTCTTCAATAGACACCTATTTTTATCATCATATCCTTTAATTTCATAAACAGTTTCCACACCCATTTCCAAGCGTGTGTCCGTGAGCGGCTGACAATTTTGCAGAGCATCTAAAAACTCTTCGGAAAAGCCGAATTGTTTCGACATTTGTTTTGTTTTATCCAACAGTAAATCTTCAAAAGCAGCCTGCGCATTTAAAGCAAAATTAAAACAAGCTATTAAGCTCAGAAAAAAACATTTTTTTAATATCATGGCACATTTCCTTAATTGTCAATCCTAGAAAGAAGTTAATATTTATTAATCTAAAAAAACGTTAAGAAAGCCCAAACTTTAACGATGAGCTGATTTTATATCTTTTTTTGGTCAGGGTAACTATTTGTAAACACTTATGAAATATCTTTATTGCTGTATAACTTTTTTATCTACTTGAATTTTTTTTGTACTTATTGCATGGTATGAAAAGTTTGGATAACAGGATTTTTAACAATGGATTTTGATAAAATCAGAACAAAAAGTAAGCGAATTCGCCGCCAGCGGGCATGGTTGTTTTTTTATGCTTTTGCTGTTACAGCCGCTCTTATTGTTTCAGTACGCAATAATAATGATGTTGAGGCTTCAACGCCTAAGAATTTGGAAATTTCAAAAATGATGCCGGAGGAATTTCCTGAATATGCTGCTGCTTCGGCTGATGAAAATTTGGATGTTTATGAAGTTGATGATGACACATCTTTTGTTTCAAATACCGATTTGGACGGTATGGATGAATCGGTTGCGACTCAAGAAGTTTCAGCGGTAAATGAAAATCCTGTTAATGAAAATGTGGTGACGGTCGCTCAAGGCGATAGTTTTATCGGAATCTTGACCGGTATGGGGTTAGAGTATGCCGACGCTCATCATATTTATACGGTTTTTAGAGATGTTTTTGATGCGCGAAATATTAAAGCAGGGCAAAAGCTTTATATAGCCTCTGTGTTAAATGATGAAGATTCTGTCTTGGTCGAAAAGGTTATGATTGAGCCGGTTGTCGGTACACGTTATATTGTGGAAAAAGACGAAAACGGTCAATATCAAACACGTACGGAGCAAGATGAATTTTTAGATGATATCAAAACCATCAGCGGTGTTATTGACGGGAACTTGTCCGTGGCTATGGGCAAAGCCGGCGTGCCGCTTAATGTGGTTGGCAATTTTATTGATATTTTTTCATTTAGCGTGGATTTCAGGCGCGATATTCATGCCGGCGATAAATTTGAGGTTCGTTATGAACGTCAGCTGGCACCGGACGGTAGTGTGGTTAAAACCGGCGATATCGTTTTTGCAGCTTTGCAGCTTGGCAAAGATAAGTACGAACTCTACCGTTTTGAAGATAAATCGGGCAATGCTGATTATTATGACGAAAAAGGTTTGGCTTTGAAAAAGAATCTTGATCGGAAACCGATGGAATTTAAAAAAGCCAGAATTTCTTCAAGATTCGGCAGACGTTTTCACCCGATTTTAAAAAGATACAGAGGTCATGACGGCGTGGATTATGCCGCGCCTGCCGGAACGAAGATTTATGCCAGCGGTGATGGTGTTATTGCTATGGCAAAATGGAACGGCGGCTATGGAAAATATATTAAAATTCGTCATAATGCGGAATATTCAACAGGATATGCGCATATGCGTGCTTTTGCCAAAGGGATTCGTCCGGGTGTGCGGGTAAAGCAAGGACAAGTTATCGGCTATGTCGGCAATACCGGACTTTCAACCGGTCCGCATCTGCATTTTGAGGTGATACGCAATGGTCAAAAGGTTAATCCGTTGACGGTCAAGGCCGCAACCGGTGAAAATTTGAAAGGCGATAAGTAGGCGGCTTTTAAGAAAGTGGTTGCCAAAGTTAAAGCCGATGCAACTCAAGAAAAAGAAATTGCTGACGCAAACGATACGGAAAAAACGGATAAACTTGCTGATATGTTAAACGTTTCGGAAACTTCAGAAAACATTTAAAACTTGTTGCATAAAACGATATTTTGTTGACAGCCCGCCTTTTGGCGGGTATTGTTTAGTCAGTGTTTTTATTTATTCAAGGAGACTTCAAATGGAATTAAAAGGTTCAAAAACAGAACAAAATTTAAAAGATGCTTTTGCCGGCGAATCGCAAGCCCGCAATAAGTATACTTATTATGCTTCAAAGGCTAAAAAAGAAGGTTATAATATTATTGCCGATAAGTTTGAACAGACGGCAAATAATGAAAAAGAACATGCAAAAATTTGGTTTAAATTGCTGCATGGCGGTGAAGTTCCTTCGACAATTGAAAACTTAAAAGACGCAGCTGCCGGCGAAAATTATGAATGGACGGAAATGTATGCCCGGATGGCTAAAGAAGCTCATGAAGAAGGTTTTACCAAAATTGCTCTTTTGTTTGAGGCTGTCGGTAAAATTGAAAAAGGGCATGAAGAAAGATATCAGGCTTTGCTCGATTCTTTGTGTGAAGGCAAAATTTTTGAACGCCCGACCAAGGTTATTTGGGAATGCGCTAACTGCGGGCATCGGGTAGAAAGCCCGAAAGCTCCGGAAAAATGTCCGGTTTGCGATCATCCTCAGGCATATTTCTTTGAACTGCAGGAAAAATTTTAATTAAAAATTGTTTTTTAAGGAAAAGCGCTTCAGCTGAATGTCTGAGGCGTTTTTTTTGTATTATAAAATGCTAAAAATTTTTGGCTAACGGTTAATAAGTGCTTCATACTGCTTGAAGGATAAAAAGGATATATTACAATTTTAATCATTGTATCGTTTAGGAGAGATTTTATGAATCTGGAAAAGAAAGTTAAATCCTGGCAGAAGAAAGGGTTAATTACGCCTCAACAAGGGAAGCTGATTATTGCTCATGAAAAACGTCAGGCAAAACCGTATTTGTTTTATGGTTTTTTGACAATTGCGTTTTTTTGTATTGGTCTTGGTCTTGTCTCAATAATTGCTGCTAATTGGGCGGTTATTCCGTCTTCAGTCAAACTGATGTTTGATTTTATTTTGCTGACTGCAATTGCCGGTTATGCTTTTATAAGTTATCGCAATGGTAAGATTTCTTTATTTGATGGGCTGGTATGTTTATTTGCTTTGGCGGTATTGGCTTCCATCGGTCTGTTTTTGCAGATTTATCAGCTGCAGCCTGAAGATTTATCGGTTTTTTTGTTATGGTCATTGCTATTGTTGCCGTTAACGCTTTTTAATAAAAGCATGTTGCTGCCGGCAATTGTGCTTCCTGCTTTATGGATGTCTTTGTTTGATTTTGCAATGCAAAAGGAAGGTTTCCAATTGTTTTTGCAGACATTGACGGACGCATGGGAATATTCCGGTGGTTTAATCTTTCTTTTTGCAGGGTTTTTGTTGTATCAATTATTGAGGTTGCTTTGCCGAGGAAAGGCTGCCGGTTTTACTAAAGCTTTGCGTTTCTGGCTGGTTTTGGAGACGGTTGTTGCTGTTTTCTTTATGGATTTTGAACGGAATTTTTTATTGACATCGCTTATGCCTTATCATGTGGAAGGGTTGCTTGGGGCTGTTTTGGTGCTGATAGCCGCAGTGATGATTGCTGTTTCTTTTTATTTGGAAAACAGACGTCATCGACCGTTTTATATTCCGTTTTTAATGCTTATTATATTTATCGGCGGGTTGTTGCCATTGTCATTTGTTTTGTCTTTTGCTCTTTTGATTTTGGCGGGAATTTATGCGTATCATAACCATTTTTGGCGTTTGTTTAATTTGGTTTTTGTGTTGGCAGCGTTGCGTATTTTCTTGATATATGTCGATTTTTGGGGAAGCTTGATGCAAACGGGAATTGGTCTGATTGTGTCCGGTGTCGTGCTTTTGTTGTTGCTGTTGGCATCTTCTAAATTGGGCAAATATTTGCAAAAAGGAAAAGTAAAATGAAAAAAGAGTATGTTTTAGCGGTTTTTTTAGCACTTCCAATTTTGTTTTTGGCTTTTTGGCTGATGAGGATTGAATGTGCTCTTAATGCTGAAAAGACGGTGATTGTTCGAATGATGGGGTATGATCCGAGAGATTTGTTGTCTGGTCATTATCTTTATTTGCGCCCGGATTGGAGCAATACGGACTGCCGACAATTTGATAACGGAATTTGTCCCCAAGGCGCACCTTTTGAATATTCTTATCGGTATTATCTGCCGGAGTTTGAGGCTCAGAAAATTGATGCACAGTTACAAAGATCTGATTTAAAAGTTGAAATGGTGTTTACCTATAAAGGGTCGGCAAAACCTTTGGTTAAAGAGCTGTTGATTGAAGGAAAGCCTTGGGCAGATTGGTTTAAGCAATCTGTAACACAGCCTGATGTTCCGTAAAATTTAAAGTGATCTTAACGGCAGAATTTTCCAGAAGCTGCAACATGTATATTAAAGCTGCTGTTTGAGACGGGTTTTCTTCAGGGATGTGTCCTTGAATGGTGCTTTGCAGAGTTTGCAATTTGCCGATGGAAAGAGGCGAATCTGATTCTGCTTTCATGGTCAATCCGTTGGTGTTTTCGGACACTGAAAGCTTACCGCCCCGAATGAACGTGTCAGCCAAAGACATTATGCCAAGCATAACAATTTTATATAGTTCGGGCGTGTTTAAAGCTAAAGCAAAATTAATCGGTGTTTGGCGGCTGCCTACGGTTGAAAGGTATTCTTTGCTTATTTGCTCAATGTCTGCAATGTTTTTTGGGGCGGCGTTGTTTAAACCAAATGCCAGACGGAAAAATTTTAATCGGGCGGCAAGAGTTTGGGAACTGATTTGCAAGATAGGTTTTATGTCGGCAACACTTTCCGGATCATCGTCTAAAATCTCGACAGCATTGGCAACAGCACCAATGTTACCGATAAGATCATGGCTCAAACGTGTGCAGATAAGTTCGGTGATTGTGTTTGATGATAAATTATCAGACATTATTTAACTTCCTAAAATGTGTATAAATCAGTGTTCATAAAACGTTGGTCTTCACGCGACATACGAGTATAATCTAACTCGCGGAGCATTGTATCTTCCAAAAGAAGGAAACCGGTTGCCGCACGCATATAAGGTTTGTTGCCGCCTAAACCCCAAATGACATCTTGTTGATTGTCGGGGACACCGTATTTTTGGTTTATTTTTTTCCAAAAGTCATAGACTTTAATGTTGCGCAAATATATGGCTTTGGGGCTGTTTCCGGTATTGCCGGCGGCTTCAGATCGGTAGGTTATTTTATAGATCTTGTTGTTGGTAAATGTGCTGGTTAAATATATATGTACGGTTTCTTTGGTGTCAAATTTACTAAATCCGGCTTGTGAGATAAACTGATAATTCTCTTTTTTGGCAAGGCGGATGACGCAGTTTTCAAGACGTTCATAACCGATAACACCTTGGTTGCGGCATTTTTCTTCATTGCGCCAACGAATAAAGTTTGGGATATCCATTTTTTGCATGGTTTTTTTATAACCGCGCTTGGTTAAGGCTTCTTCAGCTTGTTTGTAAGACATTCTGAGCATGACGCCTGATATGTCAAATACGGAGGCGTTGGAACGACGTTTTTGTCCTTGACTTTGTTCAAGCATGTCAGCCAAAGGATTTTTTGCCGAAGTTGAGCTTTGGATGTTTTCTTTGGCAGAAGAAATTAGTTGCCCAACCCAGCTAGAGCCGTTTTCAACAGGTTGAGTACTTTGGGTTTCATTTGGAGCGTTTTCTTTAATGTTTTCGGTTAAAGATTGATGTGTGTTGACTTTGAGCACATCACTGCTTTCAGGAGATGTGTCGTTGTTAAACATTGGTACGGCGTTTGAATTAAGCTCAACCGGTTCGCCAAAGGCATCAATCGGTTGGTCAAAATTTAAGTCTTGTGCATCCATCAGCGGTTTGGGCGCTGCTTGTTCTTCTTGTGTTTTAGTTTCCGGAGCGGCTTGCAAGTTAAGCGGCAAAACTTTATCTTCGGCGCTTAAAGCAACCGTCGGAAAAAACAGCAAAAGCAGAATAAATTTTTTCATTATCCGATCCTGAATATTTTATTTGTGCATTATAAGAGGAATAGCCTTAAAAAAAGTTTAATATGAAATCGTGATTTTTGTTTACATTTTTTGCAGAAAACGCTAAAAATCAGTATATTTTTTAATAAAAGCAAAGATTGGTCTGATGGAAAAAAATACGGTTAATATTATCGGCGCCGGACTTGCCGGCAGCGAAGCCGCTTGGCAATCGGCAATTCGCGGTGTAAAAGTTAATCTTTATGAGATGAAACCTTTGAAGTTTTCGCCGGCACATAAAAGTAAAAATTTTGCTGAGTTGGTATGTTCAAATTCTTTACGTTCAGATGACTATGAACATAATGCCGTGGGGCTTTTACATGAAGAAATGCGTCGTACCGGTTCGCTTATTATGAAAGCGGCAGAACAAACGAAAGTTCCAGCCGGCGGTGCGTTGGCAGTTGACCGTGATGCTTTTGCCGCTTTTGTTACTGAAAAATTGCGCAAGCATGAAAATATCAATATTATAAGCGAAGAAATCACAACATTGCCGACGGATGGCAAAACCATAACGATCGTTGCCAGCGGACCGCTGACATCCGAAGCTTTGGCGGTGGAAATTTTAAAATTGATTGATGGAAAAACAATGTCATTTTATGATGCCATTGCGCCGGTGGTGTATACCGAAAGTATTGATTTTTCCAAAGCTTGGTATCAATCGCGTTATGATAAAGGCGACAGCCACGATTATATAAATTGTCCGCTTAATAAAGAGCAGTATTATCAATTTGTAGATGCTTTGCTGCAAGCTGAGAAAGTTGAATTTCATGATTTTGAAGAACCTCAGTATTTTGACGGATGTCTGCCGATTGAGGTGATGGCTGAGCGCGGACGTGATACGCTGATGTTCGGTCCGATGAAGCCGGTCGGGCTGACAAATCCGCATAGCCATGAAAAACCTTACGCCGTGGTGCAGTTAAGACAAGATAACAAAGAAGATACTTTGCGTAATATTGTCGGTTTTCAGACCAAACTCAAATACGGCGAACAACAACGGATTTTTAAGATGATTCCGGGGTTGGAAAATGCCGAGTTTGCAAGATTGGGCGGTATTCATAAAAATACGTTTATCAAAAGCCCGCTACTGTTGGATGAATTTTTGCGCTTAAAGAAATATCCAAATATTATGTTTGCCGGACAAATTACCGGTTGTGAGGGATATGTGGAAAGCGCCGCGGTTGGGTTGGCGGCGGGGTATTTTGCCGCCATGCTGGTTCAAAGAAGAGAACCGATTTTACCGCCTCGCACAACAGCGCTTGGTTCTATGTTGGCACATTTGTCGGATACAACCGATACTGCGCATTATCAGCCGATGAATATTAATTTCGGGTTGTTTCCGGATCTGCCGCTTTTAACTACGCCAAAAGGGAAATTACGAAAATTAAAAGGAATGGAGCGTAAAGAGGCCTATTGCCAAAGGGCGTTGGCGGATTTGACCGGGTGGCTTGATTGTTTGAAAATTGTCTAACTTATTGTGTTTTATGAATAAACATTCGTTGACTAACGGGAATTGTTGGTATATGTTAAGTTAAAATCGTGCTGTACAATGTGAGCAAGTTAAAGGAATATAAATGAGTTCTATCGGTAAACTGGTCAGAAAATCACAGGCAACGTTATTTTGGTGCGTGCGCGGTCTGCCAAAAGCGCAAAGGGAGGCAATCTATACGCTTTATGCTTTTTGTCGGCATATTGATAATGTGGTGGACGGCAACTTACCTGAAAATGAAAAAAAAGAATTGCTTAATGCATGGCAACAAGAACTTGACAATATTTATGATAAAAAAGTTCCGGCAACGGATATCGGTCGCCGGATTTATAAAAATTGTATGCGTTTTAAAATTAAGAAAGAAGATTTTTCCGAGATATTGAACAGTACTTTTTTAGATTTTCCCAAGCCGTTACAGGCGCCCGATTTTGCCACGTTTTACAAATATTGTTACGGTACGGCGGAAATTCCGGCATATATTATGCTCTCAATTGTTAATGGTATGAGTGAAAGTAAAAAACGTGAGTTAGCGGGGCATTTCGGACGTGCTATGCAAATGACAAATATGCTTAAAGATATTAAAGAAGATGCCATGGCCGGACATTTGTATATGCCTTTAGAACTGCTCAAAAAAGCCGGAATTACAACCACGGATCCGCAAAGCGTTATTACCGATAAAAATTTGATTGCCGTGCGGGAACAATTGGCACGGTTGGCTGCGGCGGATTTTGATAAGGCTTTTGCCATGCTTGATAAAACCGATGCCAAAAAAACACGTCCGTTTAAAGTGATTTTGCACATTTATCGGCGTTATTTTGATATTATGCAAAATCGCGGTTGGGAAATTATGTCGCCTAAACCGAAAATCAAGGCTTCGGATAAAATTAAAATTTTCTGGCGGGCAGTTTTGGGCAAATAAGCTTTTTAACAATTTGAATTTCTGTTTGAATTTTTCATAATATATGGCATTGTTCCTTATCATTGTAACATAAGGGAGTATTTATAATGCATCGTTACGGTTTGTGTTTTTTATTGAGTGCTTTGGTCTTGAGCCAACCTGTTTGGGCTGAAGAAGGTGCGGCGGTTGATGAAACATCAGCTGCAGAAACGGGGAGTTCGTTTAAGGCTACTCTCAAACGTTTGGCATTGGAATATAATCAAAACAGTGTTTCCAACAAAGATGAAGACGATGATTATCCGGGGACGTTTAATTCTGATGAGCAGGAAGTTTTTACCGGCGTGTTTGACGGGCAGTTGGAATATGCTAATCAAAATTTGGTGTGGTTGAACAGTTTGTTTATGGAATATGGCAAGACTAAAGCCACTGAAAACGGGGAAACAACCGACAGCGAAAATGCTGATAAAATTTTGTTGACAAGTGATTATATTCATAAACTTTGGAATCTTGAAGAAGGTGTGGTCGGTCCATTTACGAGCCTTGGTTATCAGACCGAATTTACAACTTTTACCGGTGCTGATGGCAAAGAATATCGCACCAAAATTTTGCGCGGTAAAGCCGGTGTCAAACTTTATGACGGTAAACATTTTAAGGATTTGTATATTGCGGCAGTTGAAGAAGCGGATTTTACTTATGATGATGTTAATATGAAAACTGGCGCTGAAATTGGGTATGAATTTGAATATCAAGTGCGTGATGATATGACTTTTTATTCTAATGGTTATTATCGCCATTTCTTTGTTTATGGTGATTATGAGCGTACGGATTATCGTTATGAGTATGAAATTAACAACCGGTTGGCGGTTGATATTGTTGGCGGGCTTGCCTTTGCGCCGTTTGTGGATTTTCATTCAGCCAAAAGCCGCGGCGCTGACAAATCGCGTTCGGATACAACGGTCGGCATTGCTTTGGAATATAAAGGAGATTATGTTTTTTGGTAATAAGCTGAGCGTGAAATTTTTTCATTGAAATTTTTAGTGGTCTTATTTATATTAAACTAAAACAATGAGGGAGTTGATTATGCACAAAAACTATTTGGCTAATGCCGCATTGGTGTTGAGTTTGCTGTTTTCTGGTATTGCCGCAGCACAAAAAGCAGAAGGCGTGGAATCTTTTAAACAAAGTCGTGATGCGTGGCGGCGGCAGCAAAATGTTACAGAGGAGAAAAAAGAAATTACGCAAAAAATGCGTGATACGATACCGGTTAATGCTCTGCGCAATATCACCGAAGCCGAACAGGCTTTTTGCTATACGGTGGAAACGCCGGAAGACGGGTATAAGGGATATCTTTTGGACGGCATGGCGGTAACAGGATTTTGCGGTATTTTAAGCAAGGCCGAGATAGAATTGTTTATGAATGAATTTTTACGCAAAGAAGAAAGTGTTTCCAATGTGGTGGCACAATGTATTATTCAGCCGCGGATAATGTTGCGTTTTATGCGTGGTGTAGATTATAGTGATGTGTTGTTTTCTTTGCCGTGTCCGGCGTTTTCGGTGTTTTATGCCGGGAGTATCAATACTTTTAACATTTCACCGGCTTCTGCAATGGAAGAGGCTATTATTGAAGCTTATGAAAAGAAAAAAATGGCATTTGTGTCGCCGGCTCTGTTAGGGCAGGTGTTGCCGATTGGCGTGCCGCAAAATGATGAGCAGCGTGCGTTGGTGAAAGAAAAATCGAAAATAGCACCGGTGCGCAACTGGCAGACAGAAGAAAAGAAGCCGGCGGCTCAACCGGAAGCTCAGCAGAATAAAGGCTGGAATCGTCTGAAATTTAATTAAAATTTATACAATACAACAAGAGAAAGCCCCACCTTTTATGTGGGGCACTTTTTTGTATTTTGAACACCACGTGTTTTTTTTAGGGTGTAAAAGTAAACCCCGCATAAGCGGGGTTTTAATAATTTATTTGGCGGTAAAAGTTATTTTTTTAACAATTCATGCTGAACGGTATCGCCGATTTTAATACCGTTTTTATCAATATCGCCGCCGTTAATTTCAATGACTGCCGATAACGGTTCTTTTGTTTGCGGACGAATCAGATATGTAGACATCGGTTCAGCATTTTTGTAGAGCCAGATGACTTTCCCGGCTTGGTTTACAAATACCATATCAAGAGGAATGTAGGTGTCTTTCATCCACATGGCAATTTCTTCTTGTCCTTGTAAGACAAACAGCATACCGGAATTTTCTGCCAGAGTTTTACGATCCATCAATCCTCTGGACATTTCTTCTTTGGTGGTGGCTGTTTCGACCTGATAGGTTACGGGGCCTTCCGAAGTTACAAAAACCAGTTCGGAAAGTTTGTCGTCTTTCTTGCCGCAGGATGCTAAAAGTAAAACAACAGCAAATAATTTAATGAATTTAGACATCATGATCATCCTCCTTGAGACGTAAAGATATAATAAATTTATTATGTTTTTATTCAATTTGCAACTTAAAAATGAGCTATTTTTAAAATAGTTTTTAGGCTTGTTTTATTTACAGATATGTTATAGTTTATTGTGAAACGAAACAAATTGTAAAAAATATGGATGTAAAATTTGGGGATGGATTACGCTAAAAAATCTTTGGGCGGAAATTTTTGGGCAAAGACGCAAGCTGATGAACGTTTGGTTGAAACGTTGTGTCAGCGTCTGGGCTTGCCGTACGTTATTTGTCGGATTTTGGCTTCGCGCGGTATAACCGCCGATGGTGCTGAAAATTTTCTTAACCCGAAGTTGCAAAACCTAATGCCGAATCCGTCTTGCTTAAAAGATATGGATAAGGCTGCCAAACGTTTGGCAGCGGCAGTTGTTGCCGGCGAAAAAATCGGCATTATCGGTGATTATGATGTGGATGGCGCGACGTCAAGCTCGGTTTTACGACGTTTTTTGGAGTTTTTCGGATTAAAGGTACTGGTGCATATTCCTGATCGGGACGAAGGTTACGGACCAAGTTTTCAGGCTTTTGAAGAATTTGCAGCGCAAAATATCAAACTGGTTGTAACAACCGATTGCGGCACAACAGCTTTTGAGGTGTTAGACAGTGCCGCCGCGGACGGTTTTGATGTTTTGGTCATTGACCATCATGAAGCCGAAGTTCGTTTGCCTAAAGTTATGGCGGTGGTTAACCCCAAGCGGCTTGATGAAGAGAATGATTATCCGTATTTGAAATATTTGGCAGCCGTCGGCGTGGTTTATCTTTTAATTGTGGCGGTTAATCGGGAATTGCGAAATAACGGTTTTTATGAAGAGCATCCGGCACCGGATTTGTTAACGCTGCTTGATTTGGTTGCTTTGGGAACAGTGTGCGATGTGGTGCCGCTATTGGGGCTTAATCGGGCTTATGTCAAACAAGGGCTGAAGATTATGTCTAAGCGGCAAAATGAAGGTATTAAAGCGTTGGCAGATGTCGCCGGGTTAAACGAGGCGCCGACGGCTTTTCATTTGGGGTATATTTTGGGTCCCAGAATTAATGCCGGCGGACGGGTAGGCGATGCTTCGGTCGGGAATCGTTTGTTGTGCGCAAATGATGCGGAAACGGCAAAAGCCTTAGCCGAAGAGCTGAACAAATTTAATATTGAGCGTAAAGATATTGAAGCTTATGTTTTGTTGCAAGCCATAGAACAACTGGAAAGCGCGCCGCAAAAATATCCGATGGCGTTTGTTTTTGGCACAGATTGGCATCAAGGAGTTATCGGCATTGTTGCCGGAAAACTCAAAGAACGCTATAATTTACCGGCTTTTGTTATGTCTGTTGAACATGATGAAGTTAAAGGTTCGGCGCGTTCTATTTCGGGAGTTGATTTGGGCGCTTTGATTATGGCGGCAAAAGAAAAGGGAATCCTGACAAAAGGCGGCGGGCATGTTATGGCGGCGGGTTTTTCGCTTTGTGAAGAAAACATGGAAGCGTTTAGGCAATTTGTCGGTGAATATATTTCTGATAAGTTGGGTGATGAAAACGTTGTACCGGTGATGGATATTGACGGCGTGGTCAGTTTTTCGGGAGCTAATCTGGATTTGGCAGAAAAACTTCAGAGTATTGAACCGTTCGGCGCCGGCAATCCGGAACCGCGAATCGTGATTGAAAATGTGAAAATTGTGCGTCCGTCGATTATTGGCAGCGGTCATGTGCGATGTTTTTTGAGCGGCGATAACAATGGCGGCAGTTTGAAAGCAATCGCTTTTCGGGCGGCGGATAATGCCATTGGCGCAGCCATGCTGCAGACAAGAGGCGAACGTTTTAATGTTGCCGGGCAATTGCGCAAAGATATTTGGCAGGGTAAAACTTTTGTGCAATTTGTTATTGAAGACATGATGGCGGCGTAAACGCTTAAATGTAACCTTTGCGGTCGAGATAACTTAAAATCAGTGTTAAAATATAAATCCCCACCAAGACGGAAACAACAATCCATAAAAGCTGCCGTTCGGTCATGACGTGGCTGATGCCGGTGACGCCTAAAGCACTGCCGGCGACGCGAAATGTCTCGTCGGGTTTTTTATGCAAAATTGCAACAGCAATTTGATCGCCCGGATTTAGAAAGTCAAAAGTAATGATGATGCTGTTTTTGTATTCTTTAAGCGATGCATCAACGGCAGTGGAGGTTAGGGTTTTATCAAGTGTGTAATGAACCATTTCGGCTTTGGGCGGTACGATAATGCGAATAGGGTCGTGTCCGATGCGGGAAACATCACTGCCGGATAGAGGTTGTTGACCGTTGTTTTGCATGATAACGATGGTTTGGTATAAATCGTTGTATTCTTTATCTTCTACCACGACTTTGAATTTGTTGTCGTTTTGGGAGGAAATAAAACTATGTGATTGCGTGTCGTATTCTATAATCGGGCGATTGATATAAAACTGATATATGCCGATTATTAATGCTGAAAATCCGATGAAAAATGCACCGACATTACTGATTAAAAATCCCCAAAGTTTGTTGAAAAATTTTTTAAGCGGTTTGGTGCGAACGGCTTTCATGATGTTTTCCTTTCCGCTTTTATATAATAAATATATGTGGATTTTAAATGTCTTCCGTCTAAATAATAGGTATATCTTAGCGGGTTATATTCATGACGCTTAAAGCTTGTGGGGAAATTTGTTCCATTTTTTGCACGATTTGAGGGTCGATTTTCAAGACATCTGCAATGAAAGCCAGATCTTTACCCATTTTTTGTGCGGCGGCGTTAAAACTTATGTTCCACGGGGTTTCTTGCTGAAGTTCGGTCATCAGGCACAACACGGCGTTGTCGTCGTGATTGAGCGCCGCAGAGGCAATAAACCACGCAGCCAACCATTCATGCGGATAGCGATAATCAGTTTGAGCGTTTCGCCCGTCTTCCAAACGGTTTTTGCCGCTGTGATTACCGTAACTCTTTAATGCGGTGAACAACGGCACAATTTTAAACTCGGCGGCTTCAGAATGTTCCTGATGCTGTTTGATGTCTTGCGAGCGTTGCGCCAAAGTTTGCAAAGTTTCGGCAGAGCATTGCAGAACGTGACAATAAGGGGTGATAGCCCATACATTGCCTTTGCCGTTCCAGATGTTGGCGGCGTAATTGTCGTCGCGGATGTCCGGCATATTAATCAGTTTGATTTTTTCTGCCGGAAGTTTGAAATCAGTTATGCCCAAATTTTCCAATTCCTCACGGGTTTCGCGCAAGACATTGTTGATACGGATAAGGTTTATGTCGTTGATTAAAACCGGCGAATCGTTTTGCAAGATGACATCGTCGCGCAAACCGACAAGTTGTCGGCGTTCATCTTGATTTAGATGATAAAATTCTTCTTCCGGGGTTCTTTCAGCCAAGCCGCCCATGGCGCCGATACCGTCAGGTGTGCCGGTTTTGGCATTTAAGCGGGCAATTAAACCAAGATTGAGGTTTCGTAATTGTTCTTTTATGGTTTTGCCGCTGCTGATTTTTCCGGAAACAAGCGTGACATTGGCGCCGCTGTTTTTTATGAAATCGCGGTTATGTTTTTGGTTGAGAATATTGAGGCGTTCTTGCCCTTTGGGCGCATTGCGCAAGGCTTGTAACACTTCTTGTCTGGAATTAAAAAACATCTTGTTATCCTTTTTATTTTGTAAAGTATAAAATAAATCTTTTTTTATTCAAGGCAAAAAATAAGGTCCGCATAGCGGACCTTTGCTTTATTCGGCATTGAGCCAACGTCGGAAGTAAATATATTCGGTTATTTCCAAAACACCGTATAAGATGATGTATAATCCGAGCAGGGTGCCGATGGTAACCGCGCCAATGCCCGGGTAATGCAAAATAAGGAATCCGAATATAATGCCCAACAGCCCAAGTGTTAAGCTCCAGCCCCACGGCAGTTCGATTTTGTGCAAACGATACGCACTGACCAATTGCGCTGCGCCAACAGCCAAACACCATAAGGCAAAAATTATCGGCAATGTTGCCGCAGTAACGCCGATGTTGGTTACCAAAACAATGCCGATGATGATGTCTATGAGACCGACAAACATAAACCAACCGGAATCGAGGTTTAAGGAAGAGCCGATATAACCTGCACCGATAATAATCAGTCCGGCACCCAAGTATAAACTTAATGCAATCAAACTGGCAACCGGATTGAGCCACACATAAGCGCCGATAAGCAGCATTAAAATGCCGGCAAGTAAGTGCCATATGCCGACACAGCATGGGGATTTTTCGGTTTTTATATTGATGTTTACCATAGTTTTTCTCCTATTATAATCGTTCTAAGGTAATATATAAGTTTTGTTGTCCGGTATTTCCAGAGAGGGAAAATCTATCCTAAAGTTGAGCGTGATAACAGCCGTTAAATTATTATTTATTAAATGTTCAATAAAACAAATTGAGGAGGTTATGATGAACAAAACAATAACGGCGTTAGCCGCGGCGTTGATGGTTTGTAGCGCGGGTGCAGCTATGGCAAAATGTGATTGTGCCGATTGCTATAAAAAACGAGGCGGTGGATTTATGGAAGGTGAGCCGCAAATTTCAACCGTGAAACAAGCAATGGATATGGCTGATGATTCCATGGTAACACTACAAGGAAAAATCGAAAAAAGAATAAAAAAAGACAAATATGTGTTTCAAGATGCAACCGGTACGATGACGGTTGAAATTGATAAGGATATTTGGAACGGGCAGACCGTGACACCGCAAGATACGGTAACGATAGGCGGCGAGTTGGACAGAGACGGTCAACACACAAAACTTGATGTTGAATATCTGACCAAGAAATAATTAAACTTGTTTTATACCGCCGTGTCATGCGGCGGTATAAATGAGATGTTTTGCAACCGAAAGTTTTGTTTTTTAAATTTTGTGATTTTTTCTTTACTTTTTTATTTTTGCCGATAAAATGGTTAATGCAAACGGGAATTCCGTTTGTGGGATTCAACGTCCTTAAAAATACTACGACTTTTGGCAAGTGATTCCAGTGCTTGCCGGTATCCGGACGGATATCGGTGAATAAGGTTTCCAAATAAGCCGAACCGTTTCGTAGTATACGGTCGTTGATGTCCGCCCGCTTTTGTATTAAAGTTGGGCATTTTTTATGTTTGAAATAATATCATGGATAAGAAAGGGCAGATGGATGTCAGAGATAAGTAAGCCGAATGTGCGTGGACGGATAGAGAGGAACGAGCCAAATCCGGTGGATGTGTATGCCGGGCAAAGGATGCGCCTGCGGCGGACGATGCTCAACATGAGCCAGCAGACATTGGCGCGTAAATTAGGGATAATGTTTCAGCAGGTACAAAAATATGAGAAAGGCGACAACCGTATCGGTTTTAGCCGGATGTGCGATATTGCCGATATCTTGGATACGTCACTTGATTATTTTCGGGAAGGAATGGATACAAGCATTGCAAAAAACAGTCCGATGCGTTTGGTTAATCCTGATGAAGAAGAAATCAGACAAAAGTATGACGATGATCCGTTGAAAAGTTCAGAAGCGATGACTTTGGTGAGCAATTATTATAAAATTCGTAATCGTAAAATTGCCAGATGTATTTTTGATTTGCTGCGCGATATGAGTGTGAGCAATTCTACCATGGCAGATTAATGTTTGGGGTTTAAAAAAAAGAAAACCCTGAAAAATTTTTCAGGGCTTGGTTGAATGCATTTCAAACTACATTGGTTGATTATATTTAAACGGATCTTCTTTTTCTTTACCCTCATAAACATCGGCGGCTTCATCAAAACGTTCGCCTAAACGGCTTTTTAATTTTCCGGCGCTGCTTTCGGTGTCGGTAATTTGTTTACTGATTTCAGTGCTGGTGTTGGTGGTATAGCCTTTAATCCAGTTCCATTGATTTTCCGGTGTGATACCGTAGCCAAACCAAACAATCAAGACAACAACCGCAATTAAACCGAGAAGATAAATTAAAGCTTTCATTTTAAGCTCCTTAAAAAGTTATGACCTATGGCATTAATTTAACGGCAATGTTTTAATAAGTGTTTAATTTGATGACGCTTAAATACCAAATTTATAAAATTAATGATTGCTTTCTTAATAAAATAGAACTAATGTATAGGCATATTGCACATAGCGGCAATATGTGGACTTAACTTTTTAAAAGGATGTCAGTGATGAAAAAAACGTTATTGTTGGCCGGTGTTGCCAGTTTGTTTGCTTACAATGCCAATGCTATGGAATTTACACCTTATGCCGGTGTTGATTACAACTATTCTTTTGTTGAACATGACTCTTCAATGGATGGCGTGATGGCAGATCATGCACATTCCGGTTCGGTTGTGTTGGGTACTAAAGTTTCGCCTTATGCCGGCGTTGAAGCTTTTTATCAGCTTTCCAAAAAGGAACATAAGGCTGATTATCGTTCACAAATCCAAGCTTACGGTATGGATGTTCAGGGCTATTTGCCGCTTGGCTGCTATGGCGAATATGAGCTTATCGGTTCATTGGGTGCCGGTTGGTATGATGCCAAATATGATAAAGACAACGACAGTGGTTGGGGATATCGTTTAGGTGCCGGTCTGCAATATAATATTGATGACAACTGGTCTGTCCGCGGTATGTATCGCCATGTTTGGGTTGATAAAAGCGTTTTGGACGACTTGGATGAAATTTCCGTTGGCGTGAGATACCACTTCTAATTTTGGAAATTTTGTTTTGTTTACAAAAAAATCCGCCTTATTGGCGGGTTTTTTTATGCAGGTGTTTTAGTGCTTGTAAATTTATAAATTATAACTTATTTTAAATTGTCTTTTTAAATTTTAGGAGGAGAAAAAATGCAACGGCGTTGGACCCTGCTTTTGGGAATGACCTTCTTTCCGCTCATGGCACAAGCCGCGGAAATTACGGTTGATGAAACAAAAACTCAAAATCTGGAAATTAGTATTTATAATGATAATTTGGCATTGGTTAAAGATGTCCGTCGGGTTAATTTGAACCAAGGTGAAAATGCGCTCGCTTTTGAAAATGTCGCGACGCAAATTAAACCGGAAAGCGCTTTGATCGTCGGCGACGGTATCAGCGTTTTGGAACAAAATTATGATTATGATTTGTTGACGACGGAAAATATTATTAACGGGCTTGTCGGGCAGCAGGTGAAAACAGTTATTGAGAATCCGACAACCGGAGAAAATATATTTAATCAGGCTAAAATTATCAGTGCTAATTATGGAGCACCCGTGTTGGAATTTTCTTATGGTATAGAAACACGTTTTCCGGGAAGAATCGTCTTTGAAAAGCTGCCGGAAAATTTGCGCGGCAAGCCGACGTTGAGCGCAAAAATCATTAGTGCTTCTGCCGGTTTGAAAGATTTATCTTTGGCGTATTTAACCAATGATATTTCATGGAAAACAAATTATGTTGCTAAAGTTATTGACCAAAATAAGCTTGATTTGACAGGTTGGGTGACTATTAACAATCAATCAGGTGTTGATTATCGGCAAGCGCATGTACAGCTTATTGCCGGCGATGTTAATCAGGTGGCTCAATATGGAATCGCACGTCCGGTTGCTAATCGCGTTATGCTGGCTAAAAGCACGGGTGTTGATATGGCCGTTGCCGAATCCGGCGCAGGTATGCCGCAGCAGATTAGCGGTTATCATTTGTATTCTTTGCCGCAAAAAACAGATATTAAAGATAATCAAACCAAACAAGTTAGTTTGATTGAGAAAAACAATGTTTCATATTATAAAGAAGGAAGATTGTCTTCGCCGTTGTATTTGAGCGGGAAGAATACGACTGATTTTGAAAAAAGGCATCCGGATATGTATTATGTGATGTTCAATAATGAGGCTGATAATCTGGGGCTTCCGCTGCCGGCGGGTATTGTCCGTTTTTATGAAAATGATAAAAACGGCAGTATGCAGTTTATTGGTGAGAACAGCATTAATCATGTGGCTAAAGGTGAAAAAATTGAATTAAACCTCGGAAAACTTTTTGATGTGTTTGTTGAAGGTAAAGTTACTAAAATATCGGACGTGTCGCGTAATGAAATTAAAAAAATGTCTAACGGATGCGGCAGATATGAAATTGTTCGTGCATATGAGGCAGCAATTGTTTTTAGTAACGGCGCCGATGTACAACAAGAGGTACTCTTTACCCAAAGGCTTAATTCGCAGGGGGTTATAAAATCAGAAAGTATTCAAGGTAAGGCTGAAGATGCCAATACTTATCAATGGAGAATTAAGATTCCGGCTAACGGGAAAATGTTGCTGACTTATACGGTAGAAGTTCCCAGCCAAGAACAATTGTGTGATTGATAATAAGCATTTAAAGGTGCTTTGTAAAATGCCTTTAGCATATAAAAACACTCCTGTTTTTTGCAGGAGTGTTTTTCATATAAGATTAAAGCTTATATTATTTTTTGCTGCTGGTTTTAGATGTGCTTTTGGAAGCTGTTTTCTTTGAAGAAGAGCTTGAAGAAGCACAAGTTTTTTTGCAGCATGATTTTTTGCTAGATTTCGAACAAGAAGAAAGTTGTTCTACAGCCATGGACCAGAATTTTTCATCTTGTCCAGACGGGCAGCCGGCATTTTGCCATAAATAGTAAGCTGCTTCCTTAATATAATTTTCGTTCATATTGATACTCCAATAATAGGTTCTAAACAATGCTTAATATATATGCAAAAATTTTATCAGTCAATATTAAATACATACAAAATGTATAGTTATTTTCTTGCATTTAAATTGAGTTGCATTTATAGATATAAGTTGAGCGTTAAATGAGGTATTATTTTGACTATATCACAACAGGAGGTCTAATGGAAAATTTATTATCTAAAGAAGAGATGAATGCCGTTATTGACGGTAATCATGGCAATGTTTTTGCCGTACTCGGAATCCATCGCGATAAGGGCAGCAAAAATGTGTTTATCCGTACTTATCAACCACATACAAAAGCTGTGGAACTTTTAGATGAAAATAACAATTCTTTAGGTATGATGACCTGTCTGGATGAAAGAGGTTTTTATCAAATCAATCTTGGCGTGCGTGATAATTTTAAATATCGTTTTCGCATTACGAATGATTTGGGCAATGTGTATGTTAAAGAGGATACTTATCGCTTTCAGCCGACGTTGGGTGATATAGACGTTTATCTTTTTGCTGAAGGAAACCATCACGACATTTATAAAAAACTCGGTTCGCACGTTATGGAAATGGACGGCGTTAAAGGTGTGGGATTTGCCGTGTGGGCGCCAAACGCCAAGCGTGTTTCGGTGGTCGGAAATTTTAATGCGTGGGACGGTCGGGTTGACGTGATGCGCAAACATCCGACTTGCGGTATTTGGGATATTTTTATTCCGGGAATCGGTGAAGGCGAAGTTTATAAATATGAAATTAAAACTCAACAAGATTATATTTTGTGCAAATCCGATCCGGTTGCTTTTTATGCCGAAAAGCGTCCGAAGACGGCTTCCATCGTGTATGATTTGAACCATTATAATTGGAATGATCGTGAGTGGATGACGTATCGGGAATCGTACAACAGTTTTGATAAACCAATATCAATTTATGAAGTGCATCTAGGCTCATGGCGACGCAAAGGTGAGCATGGTGAAGAGTATCTGACATATCGCGAATTTGCCGATTATCTGGTGCCTTATGTGGTGAATATGGGCTTTACGCACGTTGAGTTTTTGCCTTTGTGCGAACATCCGCTGGATGCGTCGTGGGGTTACCAAGTGACCGGTTTGTTTGCACCGACATCGCGCTTTGGTACCCCGGATGATTTCAGGTATATGATAGATAAATTTCATCAGGCTAATATCGGCGTGATTATGGATTGGGTGCCTGCGCATTTCCCTAAAGACGGACACGGTTTGGTGGAGTTTGACGGCACACATTTGTATGAACATGCCGACCCGCGCAAAGGTGAACACAAAGATTGGGGAACCAAAATTTATAATTACGGTCGGACCGAGGTTTGCAATATTTTGTGCGCCAGCGCTTTATACTGGATGAAGGAATATCATATCGACGGGTTACGGGTGGATGCCGTGGCTTCCATGCTTTATCTTGATTATTCGCGCAAGCCCGGCGAGTGGATACCGAATCAATACGGTGGTAACGAAAACCTCGAGGCAATTTCATTTTTGCGTAAAATGAATGAACTTGTATATGGCGAGAATCACGGCGTGTTGACTTGTGCCGAAGAATCTACCGCGTGGCCGATGGTATCGCGTCCGACATCAATGGGCGGGCTTGGTTTCGGTTATAAATGGAATATGGGCTGGATGAATGACACTTTGCGTTATATAAGCCATGAACCGATACATCGCAAATATCATCACGGGCTTTTGACTTTTGGTCTTTTATATGCGTTTAACGAGAATTTTATTTTGCCGATTTCACATGACGAAGTGGTGCACGGCAAAGGTTCCATGCTCGGCAAAATGCCGGGGGATGAGTGGCAAAAGTTTGCCAATTTGCGTGCTTATTACGGTTTTATGTGGACGCACCCGGGTAAGAAGCTTTTATTTATGGGCTGCGAGTTTGGGCAAGATTGGGAATGGAACGCCGAAGAAAGTTTGCGCTGGCATTTGCTGCAATATCCGATGTATAAGGGTATGCAAAACTGCGTGCGTGATTTGAATTTGATGTATAAAGGCAATGCGCCGCTGTATGAGGTGGATTTTGATTATCACGGATTTGAATGGATTGACCATTCGGATTGCGATGACAGCGTTATCTCGTACATTCGCCGCGGGCATAACCCTGATGATTATTTGATTGTTGTCTGCAATTTTACACCGGTGGTGCGCCATAATTTCAGAATCGGGGTTAACGAAGCCTGCCGCTATCAGGAAATTTTTAACAGTGATGATAAAAACTACTGGGGAAGCGGTGTTAAAAATGAAGGGTTCTTGTATGCGCAAGGGCAGGGATGGAATATGAAGCCGTTTTCTATTGAAGTCGTTTTGCCGCCGCTTTCGACAATTGTTATTAAACCAATCAGATAAGATTGAATAATTTTTAATATTTTTATGTTATTGATTTATTGAATGGAGAACGTGTGTTGAAAGGGGATTAAATGCAGTCTGTCAAAATCCGCTCAGGTAGGGCTTACCCGTTAGGGGCAACTTATGACGGCAAAGGTGTTAATTTTGCACTTTTTTCAGCCAATGCCGAAAAGGTTGAGTTGTGCTTGTATGATAAGAGCGGTGTGACTGAGCAGCTGCGTGTTGCTATTACTGAGAATGATCATAATATTTGGCATGCGTATATTCAAGGGTTGGAACCCGGACAAGTTTATGGTTACCGTGTGTATGGACCGTATGATCCGTTGAACGGAAAACGCTTTAATCCGAACAAGCTTTTGTTGGATCCATATGCGCGTAAAATTATAGGTAAACTTATTTGGCACAAGGCAATTTTTGGTTATGATGTGGATAGTCCAGACAAGGATTTATCTTTTTCCGAACTTGACAGCGCCCCTTATGTTCCTAAAGCTGTTGTGACAGCTAATGATTTTGATTGGGAAGATGATGTACAGCCGCAATATTCTTTTAGCGAAAGTGTTATCTATGAATTACATCCGAAAGGTTTTACGCTTTTGCATCCGAAGGTTGAAGATAAATGCCGGGGAAAATTTTCCGGATTGGCTGCCAAAAGTGTTATCAGCTATTTGAAATGGTTGGGTGTTACGGCAGTTGAATTGCTGCCGTCGCAGGCTTTTTTTCGTGATAAAATGGGCAAAGATAATATTAATTATTGGGGTTATGAAACATTGGCCTTTTTTGCTCCTGAACCGGCGTATTTGGCAAATGGCAAAATCGATGAATTTAAATCAATGGTCAAAACCTTACATGCTCATGGTCTGGAAGTTATTATGGATGTGGTGTATAATCATACCGGTGAAGGCAACCAGCTTGGTCCGACTTTAAGCTTTCGAGGAATCGATAACGAAAGTTATTATACGTTGGATAAAGATAATAAACGTTTTTATTATGATAGCACAGGCTGCGGGGCGTCTTTTAATTTACAGAATCCATATGTGTTGGCTTTGGTAATGGACTCGCTGCGGTATTGGGTCGAAGAAATGCATGTCGACGGCTTTCGGTTAGATTTGGCAACAACTCTCGGACGCGTTAATACGGAGTTTAAACAAAACAGCGGTTTTTTAATGGCTGCCCGGCAAGATGACGTGCTCAGAAATGTTAAGATGATTGCCGAACCGTGGGATATCGGTATGGGCGGATATCAAATCGGGGCGTATCCTCCCGGTTGGGCAGAGTGGAATGACCGTTTTCGTGACGTGGTGCGGCGGTTTTGGCGCGGCGATGAACGGCAGGTTAGTGAGTTTGCCAGCCGTATTGCCGGTTCAAGTGATATCTTTGGTTATCATAACCGGAATTTATGGAGCAGTATTAATTTTGTTACAGCACATGATGGTTTTTGTTTGAATGATTTGGTTTCGTACAATCAAAAACACAATGATGTTAACGGCGAAAATAATCGTGACGGTAGCAATGCCAACTGGAGCTGGAATTCAGGGCTTGAAGGCATGACGGAAGATGCCAAAGTTAACGAAATCAGATTGCGGCGGATTAAAGCTTTGATGGCAACGTTGTTTTTATCGTTTGGTACGCCGATGATGTTTGCCGGTGACGAACTGGTTAATACGCAATTTGGCAATAATAATCCTTATTGTCAGGATAATGTTATTACTTGGATTGTGTGGGAAGCCATAACAATGCAAAATCGGAACTTGGCTCGTTATGTTCGCAATTTGATTAAATTGCGGCGTCGTTTGAATGTTTTTAAAAATGATCACTTTTTTACCGGACAACCATTTAATAAAAAAGGTTTTAAGGATTTGGCTTGGTATACGGAATTTGGAACAGAATTTACGGCAAGTGATTGGCAAGCCAACGGGCGAAAATCTTTGGCTTATATATCGTATGTCCCCGGCAGGCTTTTGCTGTGTATTTTTAATGCTGAAAATAGGGATATTTCCTGGCAGCTTCCGCTTTTGAAAAGAACAAAAAAATGGAAATTGATTTTGGATAGTTCTGAAAAAATCAATCCAAATGAAGTTTTGGAGGCAGGGAAAACTATTGTCGTTCCGGCTTGGTCGGTTGCAGCTATTGAAATTGGTGTTTAATATGTTTGTACTTTGGAGCGTGTTATGGATGAAAATTTGTGTTTGTTAGCTGATAAGCTTGGAATTGCCAAGAGTTTTTCTGCCGTCGGAACGGAACAAGGTTTTTTTAAGGTTCGGGAAGATGTGATTAAATTTTTCTGCCATCAATACGGTTATGATGCTAAAACGCCAGAAGATGTACGCTTGTCTTTGCAAAAAGCAGAAATGCATTCTTGGAAAAAAACACTGGAAAATATTATTATTGTACCTTCAAATAAATTGCGTTTTTCTCTGGTTTTGGATAAACAGCAACTTAACGAACCAATTAAGATCCAATTGTTTCCCCGTGCCATACAAGATGAAAGTTTTGAAAAAGTTCAAGAGGTTTCATTTGTTATTGAACAAGAAAGAGAAAGCAAACTCGTCGGTAATAAAGAAAAAGTTAAATTATGGCTTAAATTGAAAGATAAGCCGGCATATGGTTATTATGATATGGTGCTGACTTGCGGGGTTGAAAAGTATTTGACGATTTTGGCGGTTGTTCCGGAAAAATGTTATACAACATCAGACGTCGAAAGTGCCAAGCTTTGGGGATATACTTTGCAACTTTATTCTTTAAAAAGCCGCAGGAATTGGGGCGTGGGAGATTTTACTGATTTGGCAGATTTTGTCACCATGTGCGCAAAAGTTGGTGCGGATATTATTGGTTTAAATCCTTTGAATGTGTTGTCACATGATTTTCCGGAAAATGCAAGTCCGTATTCTTCCATCAGTCGCTTGTTTTTAAATCCGATTTATATTGATGTTGAAAAAGTTCCCGGATTTTCAAATGTAACAACGGCAGCTTTACGGAAAGAAATTGAAGAAATTAAGCAAAAAGAGCTGATAGATTATACAAGAGTATATAATCTTAAAATTGAAGTTCTGAAAAAATTGTTTGAGCGTGGACGAAACGATAAGCAGTACTATCAGCAGTTTCAGCTTTTTGAACAAAGCAAAGGGTATGATTTAGAAATGTTGGCAACTTATCAGGCTATTTCTCATCAACAAAAAGATGTTGTTGAGGGTGGTTGGTATGCTTGGGATAAAAATTTACAAAATCCGTTGTCTTTGAAGGTAGATGAATTTAAAAAACAAAACCGAGAGAGTATTGAATTTTTTAAATTTTTGCAATTTGAAGCAGACAGACAATTACAAAACGTTTATGAAAAAGTAAAAAATTTAGGCTTGAAAATTGGTTTATATCGCGATTTGCCGGTTGGTGTTTGTAAAGACAGTGCCGAGTTGTGGATGGATCGTTATGTCTTTATTGATAAAGCCGGGGCGGGGGCGCCGCCGGATGCTTTTTTTCCGCAAGGACAAAAATGGGGCCTGGGCGCTTTTAACCCTTATGAGTTGAAAAACAGAGCATATGAACCATATCTAAAGATTTTGCGGGCTAATATGGCTTATGCGGGTGCGCTGCGTATTGACCATGTTATGGGATTGATGCGTTTGTTTATGATACCGGATGATAAAGACGAAGGAACTTATATATATTATAATTTTGAAGATATGCTCAATCTGCTGGCGTTAGAAAGCCATTTGCATAAGTGCGTTATTGTTGGTGAAAGTATCGGCAATTTGCCGGAAGGATTTATTGAGCAAATTCGTGCTCGAAATATTTATTCCATCAGTGTTTTATGGTCGGAACGTTGGAATGACGGATGCGGCAATTTTAAATTGTCAAAAGATTATCCGGAAAACTCGTTTGTTTCGCTTGGAACACACGATATGCCGCCTTTGAAAATGTGGTGGTTCGGTTATGATATCGAATTAAAATTTTCTTTGCACATGATGACTGACAAAGAAAAATCTAAGGCGTATAAAGCTCGCGAATATGATCGTTATCTCTTGCTTTCGGCTTTGGATTCATCAGGTTTATGGCCTGAAGATAAAAAACGTCACGGGGATTATTTATATGGTGAAAATTATCCGGAAGGGATTGAAGAAGCCGTGCATAAATTGTTGGCAAAATCTCCGAGTAAAGTTGTTATGCTGCAATTGGAAGATGTGTTTCAGGTTGATGTTGAACAAAATCTTCCGGGAACGGATATTGATAAATATCCTAACTGGAGGCATCGTTTGCCGGTCGATTTAGAAGATTTTGAGCAATCCGATGCTTTTTGGCGCCATGTTGATGTGATTAAAAACGGACGGAAATGTTAAACTATAAAATTAGACGATAGAGATGAAAATATTTAATACAAAGACAAAAAAAATTTTATGGGGATTGTCAGCTCTTGTTATTGTATGGGTGGCAATAAATGTTGTGGAAAAGCGGCGGATTAATGCCTGTATGCAAAACGCCATGGTTTGGGATTATGATGAACATCGATGTCGAGAAGATTGCCTAAAGTGGGGTGAAGGTTTCGGTTGTATTAAATTGACGGCTGAAGAAACAGAACAAATTAAACGTTGCCGTTATGATCTAAACTGTATTACCAATGATATGGTGCGTACGATTTGCTTGCGTAATGGAAAGGCTTATAATGAAGATACGCATAACTGCCGTTATACTTTTAAGCCGGAGATGTGTTATAAACTTTCAGGTACTTGGGTTTATCCCGCTATTTGCAACAGATAATCTGTTTATTTGTGCTGCAAGTGATTAATGACACCATAGAGCGTGTTTATTTCTTGTTCGGTTAATCGGCTGCGGGTGAAGATATTGTGCAGATTTCGCAGCAGAGTAGGGTGCTTTTCCGCATCTTGCAAATTTTTAAAATCAATAAGTGAATTTTCTAAAAATTCTAAAAATTTCAGCAGCTGTTTTTTGGTTGCCGGATTGGTGGCATTGGTTATGAATTGTTCTTCTTGTGCGTTGATTTGTGTTTTATACCATTCATAACCGACAAGAAGAACGGCTTGAGATAAGTTTAATGAACAATGTTTGGGATTAAGCGGAATTTCAATAATGGCATCGGCTAGAGAAATGTCGTCATTTTCCAGCCCTGTGCGCTCAGGACCAAACAAAACACCACATTTGTTTCCGGTTTGTGAGGCTTGATTTATAGAGAGCATGGCTTTTTCTGCCGTATAAATGGTTTTGATTTGGTTGCGACGTCGGGCAGTGGTGGCATAAAGCATGTTTAAATCGGCTATGGCTTCGCTGGTTGAAGTATATATTTTGGCATTTTTTAATATTTCGTCAGCACCGGAAGATGCTGATAGAGCCTTGGATGAAAGATGATCTTCACGCGGGTTAATTAAGCGTAAATCATATAAAGCACAGTTCATCATGGCACGAGCTGTCATGCCGATGTTTTCTGCCATTTGCGGACATACCAAAATGATAACCGGCGGCGTTTGAATTGAAAACATTTTTAATCAGTTCCCAAAATATCCATGGTGTTAAATAATAAGTTATTAAAATCAAGTCCGGTGTAATCTTCAACTATGTTGTATACATTGGTAAACATCAAACTTAAAGGATCATCCCCGGCATTGGTTGTTACATCTTGCAAGCTTTGCTGCAGGGTTTCTTTGTAGTCGGAAGGCATGTCTCGTATTTTTTGATCGTAAGAATCCGGAATGTTGTATCCCATATTGCGTAGATGTTCCAACATAACAATCATGTTATGACGGTTAACTTCCGGGGCAATCATCTCTTGTCCCATAGCGGTTGTGTAGGTAGTTGCCTCGCCGATATAATTTAATTTGCCGTGCTGACCACTGCCACGCCATGTGCGAACGCCGCTGCGATCACGGGCGCGCGCCCACGGATCAACCGGCAATATGTCACCGCCGGTTGGCCCTTGACCGTAAATCGGGGCATCGACGATATCGCCGCCGGTACCGTTGCCGATGTCATCGCCAAAATCACCATCGTTAGGTGTCGGCGGTTGCGGTATCCAAGGGTTGGCCGGTAACTGAGCTTGGGCTGCCGCGGCACATATGCTGAGCGCAAAGATGGCTGGCAATACTGATGTTTTAATCATGACTTTCTCCATTTTAGCAGCTGCATTTAATTACATAGTCTTATTATATCATAAAAATAATAAAAGAACAGTTACAATATTGTTGCAATTTATTTTTTATTTTTTGTTTGTGCCAAATCTGTTTGTAATTGTTTGATTTGTTCCTGTAATTTCTCTATTTCCTGCTCAATGGGGTCTGTTGAATTTTTATCAATGCCGTAAGCATAAAAATTTTTGCCGGATGAATTTTTTTTGTTGGTTTTATGTGCCGGCACGCCGACTACCGTTTCGTTTTGGGCTACATTTTTAACAACAACGGCGTTGGCGCCGACTTTGACATTGTTGCCGATTTTTATTGGTCCTAAAATTTGAGCGCCTGAGCCAATAATGACATTGTTTCCGATTGTGGGGTGGCGTTTGGTGATTGTTTTGCCGTTTTTATCAAATACGGTTGTGCCGCCTAACGTTACACCGTGGTATAATGTGACATTGTCGCCGATTTCAGATGTTTCTCCAATAACAACGCCCATGCCGTGGTCAATAAAAAAACCACGACCGATTTTTGCTCCCGGGTGAATCTCAATACCGGTTAAAAATCGTGTCGTTTGTGATAAAAAACGTGCCGTAAGTTTCCAACCTTTTTGCCATAGCCAATGATTGAATCTGTATAAAATAACGGCATGAAACCCGGAAGAAAATAATATGGCTTGATAACGGGAACCGGTTGCCGGATCTCGTTTAATGACGGCATCTAAATCTTCTAAAATTAAAGACTTGTTTTTTCTTTTCATTTTTTGTATATTCCCTCAATGAATTAATAATTTATTATGAAAATATATGATAGTTTAATTAAAAAAAGTAAATTTATAATAAAAAAAGAGATTAATATATGGTTGAAGTTTTATTTAACGGACATGCCGGTCGATTGGAAGGACGGTATCATAAAAGCGAACGTCCGGACGCTCCGGTCGCTTTGATTTTGCATCCTCATCCGCAATATGGCGGAACAATGAACAATAAAGTGGTTTATAGCTTATTTAGTTGTTTTAGGGATTTAGGGTTCTCTGTCCTGCGGTTTAATTTTAGAAGTGTGGGACGCTCTCAAGGACAATTTGAGGACGGACCGGGTGAGCTTTCTGATGCAACAACTGCTTTGGATTGGTTGCAGCACAATAATCCTGATGCTCGACAATGTTGGATTGCCGGCTATTCTTTCGGTGCATGGATCGCTTTACAGCTTTTAATGCGACGGCCGGATATTAATAATTTTATCGCAATTTCTCCACCGGCTAATGAGAAAGATTTTTCTTTTTTGGCGCCTTGTCCGACTTCGGGTTTGATTGTTCAGGGCGGTATTGATGAAATTGTGAATCCTCATCAGGTGACAGCTTTGGCAAAACGCTTGAATATGCAGCGCAGTGTTGCTGTTGATTTTGCCATGATTGAAGAAGGGGATCATATGTATAACAATCATCTGGTTGATTTGTATAAAGTTACCGGCAATTATATCTTGGATGTTTTGAATCGTAAAACACCGTCAAAAAAACGTCGTGGTCGGCGGAAAAAATCCGAATCCGGTGACGAAACGATGCTGTTGGAGGCCGATGGTGTGGTTACGACCAACGAAGCTGACGATAATGATGAGGGGTTGATCTTGTAACACTCATTGTTTGTAAATGAAAGTATGGGTGAAATATAAAAAAAGCGCCGAAACGGCGCTTTTTTTGATGTGTGCTATCTTCTTCGCAAGAAAGAAGGAATGTCCAGGTTTTCCATGTCTTCATCATTTGAAGAAACCAAAGCTTCGGATTCATCAGTACCAAAACGCGGCGAAGCCGGTTCGGCATATTGTTCTTTACGATTTTTACGTGCACGGGAAATGCCTAAAATTTTATCGATGAAGTTTGGTTTATCCATTTGAGGTTCGCTTATAATTTCTTTTTCTTCAGTTCTTCCGGAAAAAATATTTTCTTGCTCCGGGAAAAGAACCGGCTCTTCCTCAATTGTGCTTACAGAAGTTTTACTTACAAAAACATCTTTATCATCCGGAATGAAATTTTCCAGACGTTCACTTTCTTTATTTGTATGTTCCGATTGAGAACCTTTATTGATGATTGCATTGAATAACGCAGATGCTTGAGGCGCATCCGGAATGGATTTTGATTTTTCAAGCATGTCAAAATCTTCAAATTTTGAAAATTCGGAATTTTCTTTGTTTTCATCATTGTTTGATTCATTATCAAGCGAAGATGTTGTTTGGTCTTCTTTTTCTAAAGGCTCTTCAAAAGATATTTGTTCTGCAGATTCATATGCTGAATTTTCAGTTTCATACTCTGTTTCTTTTTTATCATTTTCAAAGTTTTCTTCTTCTTGAGTTATAACCTGGCTGTTGGCTGAAAATCTGGCTAAATTGGCATCCAGATTTTGTTGTGTTTCTTCATCGGAGATATTTTGAGATGCCGATGGAAGATAACTCTCATCGATATAAGAAGATACGTTTGAGCTTTTTTCTTTTAATGCAGATCCTGACCGGCCATTAATACCGGTTACCACAATCGAAACTCTGATTTTACCGGCTAAGGTATCGTCATAGCTGGAACCAAAGATAATATTGGCATCATCATCGACTTCTTCTTTAATGATATTAGCGGCCTCATCAATTTCAAGCAGAGTAATATCATTGCCGCCGGTGATGTTGATTAAGACGCCTTTAGCTCCTTTCATGGAACAATCATCCAGTAATGGATTTGAAAGAGCTTGTTCCGCTGCTACGCGGGCGCGGTTTTCACCTTCAGCTTCGCCTGTCCCCATGATGGCTTTGCCTTTGTCCTCCATAATGCTTTTGATATCGGCAAAATCAAGATTTATCAACCCGGGCATCATCATCAGATCAGTAATGGAACGAACGCCGGAATATAAGACGTTATCTGCCATAATAAAAGCATCGGCTAAGGTGGTGTTTTTGTCGGCAATGCGGAATAAGTTTTGATTTGGGATGATGATGATACTGTCCACTTCTTCGGTAAATTTAGCGACGGCTTCTTCGGCTGTCTCCATTCTTTTTTTGCCTTCAAAATCAAAAGGTTTGGTGACAACACCAACGGTTAATATGCCTTTTTCTTTAGCAATTTTAGCCACAATCGGTGCTGCGCCGGATCCGGTACCGCCACCCATACCGGCTGTGATGAAAACCATGTTGGAACCTTCCAGTTCTTTGGCAATTTCTTCTTTGGCTTCTTCTGCCGCCATCTTGCCAATTTCAGGACGGGCACCGGCGCCCAAGCCTTGCGTGATTTCTAAGCCAAGTTGAATTTTGCGGCTGGCAGAAGAATGTGCCAAAGCCTGCGCATCGGTGTTGGCGACAATAAAGTCAACGCCTTCGAGATTTTTGGCAATCATGTTGTTGACGGCGTTGCCGCCGCCGCCGCCGACTCCGATTACGGCTATTCTTGGTTTTAGATGCGTTATGGTTGTATCTGCTACGGCTAAATTAATGGACATATTTATTTTACTCCCAATTGATTCTTTATATTGGTTTTAGAATACAGATAATAAATTAAGTTTTGGTTACCAAAGCTTTATCTCGTTGTCTTTTTTGTGGTTATATAATGATAAATGATTAGAAATTTTGTTTTAACCAACTGAAAATTTTTCCGAATCCGGATATCTCAACCGTTGGGCGTCCGGAGCTGATGCTTGGCTTTCTTTCATTATAGTTAAGCGCAAACAAAAGCATGCCCAACGAGGTTGAAAAAGTCGGGTTGTAAAGAATCTTTGGAATATTGGGTATGTTACGAGGAATGCCTAAGCGAACCTGTTTATCTAACACTAAATTTGCTACGTCACGAATCCCCGGAAGCTGGCTTGTTCCGCCGGTAAGGACGATCCGATGACTCGGTAGGTCTTTTAGTCCGTGCTCGTTTAGTTTGTGTCCTACCATTTCAAACATTTCTTCAACCCGCGGAGAAATTATGTTAATCAGGTCAGATTTGTGTATCTGACGAATGGAATTGTCGTCTTCTTCGCCGACGGGGTATACATTAATGCTTTCAGTTTCATCTTGACTGATTAAAAAGGCACAACCGTGACGATTTTTTAAATCTTCAGCGTGTGCAAATGAGGTTGTCAACCCCCAGGCAATATCGTTGGTAATGTTGTTGCCGCCAACGGGAATGGTGGAAAAACAAATCGGAAATCCGTTTTTGAATGTGGCGATACTTGTTGTGCCGCCGCCAATATCTATGATGGTGGCACCAAGTTCTTTTTCATCTTCAACCAGACAGACAAGCCCGGAGGCATAAGCTGAAAATAAGCGTTCGGCAATTTCCAAATGCGCATTTTCAACAACGGCTGAGAGATTTTTATATAATATTGTCGGATAATTTCCCAACAATATATCCAAACTTAAATTTTCACCATATATATTGCGTGGGTCTTTTATGGGTTCGCCTTTATCTATCCGGTAATTTGTTGGCAAACAATGGATTAACTCATTGTCGGCTAGATTTATTTTTGCAATGCTTTTGTTTATTAGTTTTTCAATATCAGCATCACTAATCGGGCGGTTTTTATGCAAGGAAATGGTTGTGTTTCTTATCAGACTGTGCGTTTTTTCTCCGGAAACGTTAACCATAATGCGGTTTATTCTTTCGTTTGCCATTTGTTCGGCGGTTTCAACAGCATTACATACGGATAATGTCGCTTGATTAATATCTGTTATGATTCCGTTTTTTATGCCGCGGGAAGCATTGTAACCGTGACCGACAATCTCAATCTTTTTGTCGCGGCTGATATGGGCTATAAGACAACATACTTTAGATGAACCAATATCTAAAGTTGCCAAAGTGGAAGGTCGATTAAAAGAATGGTTCACTTTTTTCTCCCATGCCCAATTGTTTTAATTTGTAACGTTTTCAACTGTATCAACAGTGACACTTATTTTATTTTGGTATCTTAAATCAATGATGGTTAATTTACGTTTAAGAAGTCCGTGACGGGTGTTAATTTCAGCAAATTTTTTCCATGCTTTTTGGGTGTCTTTTTCAGGCAGTTTGACTGTTATACCGTTTTCAATGTCATTAAAAATAACGTCCCAGCGGCGTCCGGCATGTAGTACGGCTGCTTTTATTTGTTTTGCCAATTCCGGCGTGGTTGAAATTATTTGCAGCAGTTCATTGATTTTTTCAGGCGCTTTACGACCGACAATGACCAATATCGGGCGGTTTGGAATGTAACTGGCCTTGATTATATTGCCGCTGCTGTCTACAGGATAAAATTTATTTCCGTATTGCCATAAGGCAATAACGTTTTTTTCTTGCAGATGAATCTGTAAAATGTTTGGGAAGAAAAATCGGCGTATTTCGGCATTTTTTACCCACGGTAATTCTTCTAAACTGTTTTTTAGTTCAGGCAAATTTATTTTTAAGATATTATCTTTGCGACTCAAATTTATTTTGTTTTGAATGTCGGAAAGGCTGGTCTTGTGCCGACCTTGCAATAAGATATCATCTATTCCCAAACCATATTGTTGCGAAAAGCTATAAAAGTTATTTATAAGAATGTCTATTTTTTTATTGATAAGGTCGTCTTTAATTGTGATTACAATGGCGGCAAGGGCAGCAATGATAGACAATATAAATAAGTTGCCGCATGTTCTGCGTGGATATTCATTGGGCAGAAATATACGGTTTTTCCCTTGAAAAGGTTTGTCGCGTTTTTTTTCGGATAATTTGAATATATTGTTTAACATCGCTTATTTGTTTATTCCCATCTTTTTAACCTCCCATTCTAAAGTGATGGAAGTATTTTCTTTGACTTTTTGCACGATTGTATCGCCCAAAGTTTCAATATCGGCAGCTGTGGCTTTTCCGGTGTTGATTAAAAAATTACAGTGCTTCTCCGATACTTTGGCACCGCCGATTTGTAAGTCGGCGCAGCCGGATTTTTTGATAAGTTCCCAAGCTTTTAAACCTTCGGGATTTTTAAAGGTTGAACCGGCAGTTTTCTCATTATACGGCTGGTTTTTCATTCGGTACTCTTTTTGTTCATCCATGATTTTGTTTATGCTTTCGCGGGTGGCTTTTTCGGTCTTTAATGTAATGGATAGAATAATCCAATCGTCGGGGAATAAACTGCTGCGGTACGATAATTGAAGATCATCAGGCTTAATTTCTTTAAGGCTGCCGTTGCCGTCCATGATGGTTGCTTTAATTAAAACATCTTTGATACATTTTCCAAAGCATCCGGCGTTTGTTTTGATTGATCCGCCAATGCATCCGGGAATCGAACATAAAAATTCCAAACCACCCAATTCGTTGGTTAATAAAATCTTTTTTAAATCTATATTTTTCAATCCGGCATAACAGGTTATAGAATCGTTGTTGATGAAGACTTGGCGAAAATACGGGCTGTCTAATTTAATGACAACCCCCGGAATTCCGCCGTCGCGCACTAATAAGTTAGATCCGCCGCCGATAAGGCAGATTGGAACATTGTAGGGGCGTTGTTGCAAAAAGTGACTTAAATCTTCCTGATCTTCAGGAATAAACATTACTTCTGCCGGACCACCAACGCCAAACCATGTATGTTTGCTTAACGGAACATTTTTAAGATATTTGCCACGTACTTGCGGCAAGACATTAATCAATGATTTTTTGAATATGTTATCAAACATGAATAGTCCTTTCAAAGTTAAAATGTTTCATCTTTATCTTCTGCCGAAGAGTTTTTCCGTGTGATGGCTAACAGCATGCCAATGGTCAATGCTGATGCAAACAGCGATGAACCGCCGTATGATATGAAAGGCAGCGTCATGCCTTTGGTCGGCATTAAATGCAGGGTTGAAGCCATATTGATGATTCCTTGCAAGCCAAATGAGGCGGCTAAACCGGCAGAAGCATAAATGATAAACAGATTGTTATCTTTAAGCGATATGCAAAGTGAGCGGATGACGATGGTGGCAAATAAAGCTACTAAAATAAGGCAAAGCCAAATGCCGAATTCCTCGCCGGCAACAGCAAAAATGAAATCCGTATGGGCGTCGGGAAGATTTAATTTGACACTTCCTTCACCGGGGCCGCGCCCTAAAAGGTTACCATTGGCAAAGGCTTCAAGAGATTTTCGAACTTGATAGCCAAGCTTATCGCCGGAAACTAAAAATTGTTGAATACGATCATGCACATGGTCGAAAGTAAAATACGCACCGATGGCGCCGGCAACGGCTATTAAGCCTAGGGCGGCGACCAAAGCCATCGGAAGTCCGGCTAGGAATAATTGAAATCCCCAGATACAAGATACAACAATGGTCATGCCGACATCGGGTTGTAACAAAAGCATGCCTGCGGTTAGGGCAAATAAACCGGCAGAGAGCAATCCGCCGGGGAAATCTTCAAACTTTTTGCTGCCGTCTAAAAGCCATGCCGAAACTATGACAAAGGTTGGCTTGATAAATTCGGATGGCTGCAACGAAAAACCAAACAGCCTAATCCAGCGTGATGCACCTTTGGTTTCATAACCGGCTAAAAGCGTCATAACCATTAAAACAAGTGTTAACACGTAACCGATAATTGCAATTCGCCGTATGGTTTTTAATCGTTGAATGGATAGGAAAAAGATGATAAAAATAGAAACAATTATAAAAACAAGCTGGCGTTTGATAAAGTGATAATCGTCAAAACCAATGCGTCTGGCAACAGATGGGCTGGCAGAAAAAACCAGAAAGGCGCCAATAAAAATCAAAACAAGCGTTAAACTTAACGTGACTTTATCGACAGTCCACCACCAATTTGCTATTCGGCTTCGGTTTATTCTGGAAAAGGCAAACACGATATTCTCCTTTTGTTACAACAAAGCGGCAAATGCAATTAAAGTTAAGATAAATCCGGCTAACCAAAAACGCAAAACAACCGTTGTTTCTTTCCATCCAAGTTGTTCAAAATGATGGTGTATCGGCGCCATTTTGAAGAACCGTTTGCCGGTTTTTTTGTACCAGAAAACCTGAATCATGACAGAAAGCGTTTCAATGACGAACATGCCGCCGGCTATGGCTAACAAAACTTCTTGCTTGACGATGACAGCGACCGTTCCGAGCAAAGCGCCTAACGCAAGCGAGCCCGTATCGCCCATAAAAACCTTTGCTTTTGGAGCGTTAAACCACAAAAATCCCAAACAAGAACCGGCAACGGCTGCACAAACAACCGATATTTCGGCACAGCGCGGAATATAAACAAAAGAAAAGTTTTCAGCCAACGGCGAACCGACAATAAAAGCAATGATGCTGAAAAACGCGAATGCCAGGATTAAGAGGCCTGCTGCCAAGCCATCCAGACCATCGCTTAAATTTACACCATTTGAAGCGCCGGAAATGACAATGACGGCAAAGGGAATATAGAGCCAGGAAAGGTTGAATACCGTTTTGAAATAAGGAATAGATAGAATCGTGTCTGCGGCATTGGGCGTGGCGGCGGTGATAATCGTGACGGCGGCAACCGCAGTCATAAACTGGATAAACAATTTGGCTTTAGCGGTTAAGGCGTTTGGTGTTTCTTTGGTAACCTTGATGTAATCGTCAATAAAGCCTGCCGCTCCGTAGATAAGCATAACAAGAAGGCTTACCCAAACAAAGTGATAGCTGATGTTGGCAAATAAAAGGATGGAAACTGCCGCTGTGCCCAAAATCAGCAGACCTCCCATGGTCGGCGTTCCTTGTTTGGTGGCCAGGTGGCTTTGCGGACCGTCGGTGCGTATCGGTTGGCCGTGATGTTGATGATGTCGCAATAATGATATAACGGCGTTACCAAATATGAGCGACAAAATCAATGCCGTTAAAAAGGCGGCACCGGCGCGAATAAGAACTGGGATTTCCATAGTTTGCCAAAATAAGATCATTGTTGTTATTCCTTTTTGATTGAATGTTAAAACCAGAATAAACTTAAATATTAAAATAAGTCTTAATAGTAAAATGTTTTCTGCTGGTTTTATAAGCGGCTGTATATAACTTTAAAAGCGTTTGAAATTTTGTGTCTGATTGTTATGCTTAAAACAAGCAAGGAGGATTTAAATATGACAATTGTTGCCGTGTGGTGCCGCCACAAAGATGATAATGTTATCGGAATCGGGCCGCATATTCCCTGGCGGGTGTCGTCCGATTTTAAACGTTTCCGCCGTTTGACCGAGGGGCAGAATCTGATTGCCGGTGAAAAAACCTATGAGAGTTTTCCGAACAGGACGCTGCCGAACCGAAAGATTTATGTTTTGAGCTTTAATCCGGATTATGAGGTGAGCGATACACAAAATCATTTTGTTGTTAATGATATCAAAGAATTTCAAGATTTTGAAGGAACGCTTTATTTGGCAGGCGGTGCCAGTGTTTATAAAACATTTATGACTGTGGGTGCAAAACTTTTGCCGGATATTGTGGTAGACAGCATATATCAGGGCGAACTTAATCCGGAACTTAAAGGCGAAAAAATAGATATTACGCCTTGTGTGGAAACAATGCACAAAAAATATCAGAAAATTTCAAAAGATTATGAAGAAGACGGCGTGATTACGTCGGTTTGGCTTAAAAAAGGCGATTTTGTGGATTGCTCGGTAATTAAACATATTTTTAATGCGATTGAAAACAAAGGGGAAAAATAATGCAGCAGTATCTTGATTTGCTCCGCGACATAATGGAAAACGGCGTGGATAAAATGGACCGCACCGGCGTGGGGACGCGTTCGGTTTTCGGTCGACAGATGCGCTTTGATTTGAATGCCGGTTTTCCGCTCTTGACCACAAAAAAAGTTCACTTAAAAAGCATTATTTACGAACTTTTGTGGTTTATCAAAGGCGATACCAACGTTAAATATCTGCAAGACAACGGGGTGCGCATTTGGAACGAGTGGGCTGATGAAAACGGAAATTTGGGGCCGGTTTACGGTTCGCAATGGCGCAATTGGAACGGCGAGGGGATTGACCAGCTCGCCAATGTGATTGAAACTTTGAAGAAGAATCCCAATGACCGGCGAATGATTGTTTCGGCATGGAATGTCGGTAAAATCAAAGATATGAAACTGCCACCCTGCCATATGATGTTTCAATTTTATGTGGCAAATGAAAAACTTTCATGTATGCTTTACCAGCGCTCGTGCGATATGTTTTTGGGCGTGCCGTTTAACATTGCCTCGTATGCGTTGTTGACGATGATGATTGCCCAAGTTTGCGGTTTAAAACTCGGCGAGTTTGTGCATACGTTGGGCGACACGCATATTTATCATAATCATTTTGAACAGGTAAAAGAGCAGTTGAGCCGGACGCCTTTGAAGCTCCCGACCATGAAACTTAATCCGGAAATCAAAGATATTAACGATTTTAAATATGAGGATTTTGAATTGGTGGGTTATGAAAGTTACGGCGTATTGAAAGGCAAAGTTGCGGTATAAACGTATAAATAACATGTATCCGTCATGATTTATGGGCATCCTTAATACCAAAAATCTCCGACTTTTAAAGTCAGAGATTTTTGGTTTAGATTTTTAGAAAATGAGGCGCCACCAGCTGGTTTTGTAACAACAGATTTTATAAAGCAGGCAAACATTCGGTCTTTCATATAAAACCGATATGGATGCATGCTCAAGTCTGTAACGAATTATTTGTAATTCTTTTTTGGAGTATTTGTCCAAGTTACATAAAATGAATTTGGCAACATTTTCTTTTTGCGGACAGCAAATCGCCAAATCATACTTTTTGGTGATTTCCAACAAACGATGTTCAGCACCAAAAAAATTGACTTTTCGCAAAAAAATCATACCGGCAAAAATAGATAAGCTTCGCAGGCGTTTTTTGAAAAAATCATCATAAAAGCCTTGATAATCAAGCAAATAGTAGGCAAAGCCGGCGATCCGCATTTGTTCTTCTTGCAACATTTGTGATTTTTGCTTTTCTGTTGTAATTGCAGGAGATTCAATTAAAGCAGCGATATCCAGCAGGTCAGTAATATCTTTTCTGAGTTCTGCATCTTGATAAATATCACAACTGCTCCCTCGTTTTTGATAATAATTTTGGAGTTTCATAAATAATATTTTAATGTTAATAATTTCGTTTTGTAATCATTTTATATTTTTGTGCGTTTTTGTCAATAAAAATAATTGTCGTCGGCTTCAATATGCGCAAAATTCGTTGAAAAGGCTTAAAAAATGCTTGCAATTTTTGCATAATATGCTATCAAACAGACAGAATTTATTTCTAACTTCAAAAGGCCGGAAGATCAGGCGTTAAACCGTCTTGAACGATGGCTTTTTTTATTTGTGTAACTTAAAACTTTTAAGGATGCTTAAATGTCAGATGTAAAAATGAAAATGATGGACGGCAACGAAGCGGCCGCTTCGGTTGCCCACCGCATGAACGAAGTCTGCGTCATTTATCCGATTACCCCGTCTTCACCGATGGGCGAATGGGCTGACGCGTGGTCGGCTGCCAAGCAGAAAAACCTGTGGGGCGTTGTGCCGGAAGTTCAGGAAATGCAGTCCGAAGCCGGCGCGGCAGGTGCATGCCACGGTTCTATTCAGGCCGGTGCTTTGACTACCACCTTTACGGCTTCGCAAGGCTTGCTCTTGATGATTCCGAATATGTATAAAATCGCCGGCGAATTGTCGCCGTTTGTGATGCATGTCGCCGCGCGTTCGCTGGCTTATCACGCTTTGTCGATTTTCGGCGATCATTCCGACGTGATGGGCTGCCGTCAGACCGGTTTTGCCATGCTTTGCTCCAACTCGGTTCAGGAAGCGCACGATATGGCCGCGATTGCCCAAACCTCAACGTTGCGTTCACGGGTGCCGTTCATGCATTTCTTTGACGGTTTCAGAACGTCGCATGAAATCAAAAAAATCAAACTGCTCTCCGATGATGATTTGCGGGCAATGCTGGAAGGCGTTGATTATTCTTTCAATGCAAAGCATGCTCTGCGTCCGGAAAAACCGGTCATTCGCGGTACGGCGCAAAACCCTGATGTCTTCTTCCAGGGTCGTGAAGCGGCTAATCCGTATTACAAAAAAGTTGAAGGTATTGTGCAAGAGGAAATGGACAAGTTTGCCAAGATTTCCGGTCGTCAGTACCATGTGGTGGACTATGTCGGTGCGGCTGATGCCGAAGAAGTTATCGTCATCATGGGTTCCGGCGGCGAAACGGTTGAAGAAACCATCGCTTATTTGAACGCTAACGGTGGCAAATTCGGTGTGCTGAAAGTACATCTGTATCGTCCGTTCCCCGAGGAATCTTTCTTAAAAGTTCTGCCCAAGTCGGTTAAGGTGGTTTCGGTTTTGGATCGTACCAAAGAATCCGGCTCTACCGGCGAACCGCTTTATCTGGATGTGGTGGCGACATTGAGTCAGGCTTATGCCAACGGCAAAATCGCCTCTATGCCGAAAATTGTCGGCGGCCGTTATGGTTTATCTTCAAAAGAATTTACGCCGGGCATGGTCAAGGCGGTGTTTGACAACGGTTTGTCCGCCAACCCGATTAACGGCTTTTCAGTCGGTATTACCGATGATGTCAGCAAAACCTCTTTGCCTTATGATGATTCAATAGATACCGAGCCTAAAGATGTGGTACGCGCCGTGTTTTATGGTTTGGGTGCAGACGGCACGGTCGGCGCTAACAAAAACTCAATTAAGATTATTGCCGAAGATGCCGGTAAATACGGGCAGGGCTATTTTGTGTACGACTCACGCAAATCCGGTTCTATGACCACATCGCACCTGCGTTTTTCGGACAATCCGATTAAGTCGGCTTATCTTATCAGCAGGGCTGATTTTGTGGCTTGCCACCAGTTTCCGTTTATGAACAAAGTGGATATTTTGAGCATTGCCAAGCCGGGGGCAACTTTCTTGTTGAATGCGCCTTATGAGGCTGACGAGGTTTGGAATCATCTGCCGATTGAAGTTCAGGAAGAAATCATTGCCAAGAAACTGCAATTTTATACAATCAACGCGGTTGAAGTGGCGCGTGCCACCGGTATGGGGCAACGCATCAACACCGTGATGCAGACATGTTTCTTTGCAATTTCCAACATCCTGCCCAAAGACGAGGCAATTGCCCAGATTAAGGCAGCGATTAAGAAAACTTACAGCAAGAAGGGCGATGCCATCGTGCAGAAAAACTTTGAAGCGGTAGACGCTTCTTTGGAACATCTGCACAAAGTGGAATATCCGTCCAGCGTAACCTCAAGCTTCCACCGTCAGGCGCCGGTTCCGGCCGATGCTCCGGAATTTGTCAAGAAGTTGACCGGCGAAATGATTGCCGATCGCGGCAACCAACTTCCGGTTTCGGCTTTTGCCGAAGTGGTGGACGGCACATGGCCGACAGGCACCACGCAATATGAAAAACGTTGCATTGCCACCGAAGTTCCGGTTTGGGACCCGGATACATGCATTCAGTGCGGCAAATGCTCTTTGGTCTGCCCGCATGGCGTTATTCGTATGAAAGTGGCAACCGAAGCTGAATTGCAGGGTGCTCCGGCAAGCTTTAAATCCGCTGATTACAAAGGTAAGGAATTTGCTGGCAAGAAGTTTATTTTGCAGATTTCTCCGGAAGATTGTACCGGTTGCGGATTGTGCGTTTCGGCTTGTCCGGCACGCAACAAAGCAGATGCTTCAAAACGCGCCATCAATATGGATCATATTGAAAATCATTTGGAAGCGCAGAAAGCTAATTGGAAATTCTTTGAAAAACTGCCGTATGTCAAGAGAACGGAAGTTGTTAAGAATCTGCCGAAGACAACCCAGCTTATTCAGCCGTTGTTTGAATATTCCGGTGCTTGCGCCGGATGCGGCGAGACGCCTTATGTCAAACTTTTGACTCAGTTGTTCGGCGACCGTATGGTTATCGCCAACGCAACAGGCTGCTCTTCTATTTATTCGGGCAACCTGCCGACCACGCCTTATACCAAAGATGAAAAAGGTCATGGTCCGGCATGGGCAAACTCTTTGTTTGAAGACAATGCCGAGTTTGGTTTGGGTATGCGTTTCTCTATTGATCAGGAAACCAGCGTTGCCAAATCTTTGTTGGAAGGTCTGAAAGACAAAATCGGTGCGGAATTGGTTGATAAAATCTTGAATAATCCGCAAACAACCGATGCCGAGATTGACGCTCAACGTGACAATGTCAAAGCCTTGCGCGCCAAACTTTCCGGTATTGCCGGTGAAGAGGCTAAGCATTTGGATGTTTTGGCTGATTATCTGATTAAGAAATCGGTCTGGATTTTGGGCGGCGACGGCTGGGCTTATGATATTGGTTTCGGCGGTTTGGACCATGCCATTGCTTCCGGCAAGAATATCAATATTTTGGTTATTGATACCGGCGTGTATTCCAACACCGGCGGTCAACAGTCCAAAGCTACGCCGATGGGTGCTTCAGCCAAATTTGCAACTGCCGGCAAAGCTTTGCCGAAGAAAGACTTGGGTATGATTGCCATGTCTTACGGCAATGTTTATGTGGCGCAAGTTTCTTTTGGTGCCAATGATATGCAGTTGATTAAAGCCTTAAACGAGGCGGAAGCTTATGATGGTCCGTCCATTGTGATTGCTTACTCACACTGTATTGCTCAGGGCTTTAATCTGGCCGAAGGCATTGAGCATCAGAAGAACGCCGTTGAAAGCGGTTCCTGGCCGTTGTATCGCTACAATCCGGAAAACATCAAAGAAGGTAAAGCGCCGTTGATGTTGGATTCTAAAGCGCCGACCAAACCGCTGGCCGACTATATGGCTAACGAAACGCGTTTCCAGATTGTCAATAAAGCCAATCCGGAACGTTATGAAATGCTTTTGAACAAAGCACAAGAAAACGTTAAAGAAAAACGTCAGTTGTTAGAACATATGGCCGAACTTAAAGTTGCCGAATAAGGCAAAATTTAAAAAGGCTCCGGATTTTCCGGAGCCTTTTTGCATGCAGATGAGCTTATATGTCAAAATTAGTTGGTTCTGTCTTTTGTATAAGTTACCGGAGAGAGGAGCATCGGTTCCATTTTTTGACGCGTGAGAATTTTACGTTGGATAATCGGTGCATAACGTTTGGCAATTTCATTAATGCCGTTGAAACGTTCTTTTTCAGACGGTGTTAAACGGGAAAATTTATAGTTGATTGTTTTGTAAGCATTTTCATCCGTTTCATCAAAATCGACATCTAATTTTCCGATTAATCGCAAAAAACAAAGTTTATTTATGTCATTGTCTGCGGAAAAAGCTGTCTGCGGGTTAAAAGCGTCATAAGATTCAACCAAATATTCTCGGTTGATGTGTTGGCGGCATTGGTCATATGTTCCGTCGGGATAATCCGGTTCAATACGCAATGGTCTGTAACCGTCGTCTTCAATACGGCGCGCTTTATCTAAAACCATCATGTTATATTGATGGATGGCGTTTTCATTAATTTTTCTAATACGGTTGTTCAGGATTTTTATTTGGGCTTCCTTTTGTCTGATTTCTATCGGTTCCATCAAATGGCGTTCTTTATTTAAGTTTGCTTCAATGCTACGAACCTTTTCATAAATTCCATGTGTGCGCAAATCGGCCTCATAAAGGGTCTGAATTTTCAACTGTATTTCAACATTAAGCTTTTTATCGCCGTTTTGTTGATGCATAATCATTTTTATGTCGTAATACCTTTTTTCGTTTTTGCTTAAGGGGAGGGCAAAACGATTGCGGGTTTCTGCTTCATTAATAAAAAACATGGATTGGCCACGGTTTTCACTAATTACGCCTTTTATGCGTTCTACACCGGAAAGGTATTTACAGGTAATGGTTAAGCGCAAGATGTCATTTAATTTTGTGCAGCCGTGAGGAATGCTTTGTATTTTTTCACAAAAAGCTTCGCGGTCTTCTTGTTCAAAAACCAAGTAAGCAGCGTCTCTTATGGCTTTTGAGTAGTCTTTGTTATATTCCGATTCTAATTTTTCGATGGCTCGGCTGGCTTTTTTCATGCGCGGAAAAATTACGAAAATCGGGTTGTTGAATTTGTCGACGTATTCCAGACGCGTGCAAGTAAATGGCGTCACAGCTTTCAAACCATAGTCGATAGGTCTGCCGCTTGAATCACATTCTACTTTTCCGGTTTGCGGATCAAAAGCGCAAGTTCGTTCCGGTCTTTTAAAGCTTTCGTATAAAGCGCGATATACTTCACGATATACGCTCATGCCGTCAGTGAAAAAGTCTATCAAATATTCGCGGTCATGAATGTTGATCCGACGTTCGGCATAAGCTTTTTCAACCAACTCAAGATTTTCAGCATTCATTTTTTCTTGAAGGTTATCAATTTCTTCATTGGGTAAGTTTACAATTTTTTTAACAGCGTATTCTTCTTCCATATCCAGCCTCTTATTTTGTCTAACTTTTATGATATGACACAAAAATATGTTTTTGGCAATAGTTTTTTTTGAAAAAACGTCTTTAAAACAAAAAAATTTTCTTTTGTAAAGAGAATTTTGGAAAGTTGCGTAAATTTTGTCAATATTTGTTTGTAACTCGGATTCTGAACTGTTTTCTTTTAAATTGTTAGTTTTCAAATATCATAAAATTAGGTAATACAATGATTGTTTTGCATTATATGTGGCTTGAAAGTCAAGAATTATAATTGATTTTAATAAAATTAGGGGCTAGGGTATGTTTGGAGAAAAAATTATGGAAAACAAAACAAATGCTCAACGTATGTTGGATAAAATCGGCGCAAAATATAAATGTTATCATTATAATGCAGCAGAGGGCTTGAGCGGGGCAGAAATTGCAGCTGTTTTGGGGCAGAATCCGCAGCAAGTGTTTAAGACATTGGTTACGGTGGCAAAATCAAAACAGCATTATGTCTTTATGCTTCCTGTTGAGGCTGAACTGGATTTGAAAAAAGCGGCATCTGTTGTTGGCGAAAAAAATTTGGAAATGATAAAACAAAAAGAGCTTTTACCTTTGACGGGATATGTTCATGGCGGTTGTTCGCCGATTGGTATGAAAAAAGTGTTTCCGACAGTCGTGGATAAGAGTGCTGATAATTTTGAAACCATTATTTTCAGCGCCGGGCGCGTGGGAATGCAGATTGAAACTTCATTGGAAAATTTACAGAAAATAATTGTTTTTGATATGGCTGATGTGTGCCGTGTTTCATAAAAAATAATTGCGGTTTATTTAAGAGTATCTGTGTGTTATAAACGTTTATGGTTTGCAAACGAATTATCTTTAAATAACCTGTTAAAGGTCTGCTATCGGGCGTGATTTTTTTATTCTTTGCCCCTTACTTTGACGATGAACCATTGGTGAGCCCGACGGGATTGGGTACTCCCGCCGGAAAATTGATTTTTTTTAATTTATACATTCCTGCAGCGGCGGGTCCTCCTCGCGTCGTAAGGCTCAAACATCGCATTTCGCCAAGCGATTTGCTAGGCTCAATGCTCGTTTTTGCCAACTTCCCGCTCCGAACCTATGGCTTCTTTCCGAGCCAGACTTACCAACAAAAAACCCCTCCACAAGGGAGAGGTTTTTTATTGGTGAGCCCGACGGGATTCGAACCCATGACCCTTTGATTAAAAGTCAAATGCTCTACCGACTGAGCTACG
>CALXZJ010000007.1 GCA_944393235.1 uncultured Alphaproteobacteria bacterium
GTTTTTTTTTTTTGCAATTTTAAAGAGTCTGGTGGGGATAACTTACAACCGGCACTTTATCGTCATGCCACTGCCGACAACCCCACACATCCCGTCACCCCATGAGCCGACAACGTCGGCGAGTTTAGGGGTCTCTCAAAAGACGCCTTAACCGCTGCACTATCGCGCGTCGGTGGCGTGACAGCGTAAAACGTCATGCCACTGTCGAGCGTTGTCCTTTTCTATTGTTATTGCTTAAAAATATATTTTTATCTAAGGGTTAAGCAACCACAGCTCATTTATAAAAAAACAACTCCGATTATAAAAATCGGAGTTGTTTTTTTATTCAACAATTCAATAACGAGGTTTGTAACGCGCAAATCCCGCTACTGTATCTGCCAGGGTGTATTTTATCCCGCCGATTTCAAATGTCTTCCCGACATTTGTTTCGGCAGCTATGGAATCCCCGGGAATAAGCGCCAGTTTGGTACGCTTAATATTGAATACGGCAACTTGTCCACCGACACAATTTTTTATCATAGCGACAAAAGGAATGTAAGTCGGGAAATGGTGTATTTTATGCCGCAAAACTATCTGTACCAGGCGGCATTTGTCTTCAATAGCTGTCGTATTTTGCGCTTTGATAAACTCGTTGAGTTTGTTATCGACAATCAACATATTCACATTCTCAAGCGCTGCTGTTTTTTTTCTCATATGAAAAAATTATAAAAATTAAACATAATTGTTAACTGTAAAACACAGTAAAGCATTTTTTGTCCAAAAAGTCAAGTCAAAAAATAACAAATCATAAAAAAAGCGGTATCAACAAAAATACCGCTCTTAAAAAAAGCTAAATCAATTTGCGCACGACACCCAACGCTTCATCAAGTTTTGCCGCATCGGGTCCGCCGGCTTGTGCCATGTCCGGACGTCCGCCGCCGCCTTTGCCGCCAACCACTGCTGAGGCGGCTTTTACCAGTTCAATTGCCGAATATTTTTCCGTCAAATCCGGTGTAACGCCGACCACAATGGAGGCTTTGCCGTCTTTGTCCGAACCCAGAGCCACAATGCCCGAGCCGATGTTTTGGTTAATCTCGTCAATAAAAGCTTTAAGCTCTTTGGGGTGAATATCGGGAATCACTTTGGCCACAAATTTAATACCGTTGACGGTTTCGATTTTATCTTGGTTGTCGGCAGACTTGTGGCTGACAAAAGTTTTCTTTAAATTAAAGATGTCAGCTTCCAGCTTTTTCTTTTCTTCCAACAAAATATTTAAACGCTCTTCCAAATCATGAACGTTTGTTTTGACAATCATGCAGGCTCGATGCAACTTGTCTTCAATATCCTGCACAAATTTTTCGGCGCCGTATCCGGTCACGCATTCGATTCGGCGCACACCGGCCGCCACCGCCGATTCGGAAACAATATTGAAATAGCCGATATCGCCGGTATTTGTCACATGCGTGCCGCCGCAAAGCTCTTGCGAATAAACTTCGCCGTCTTTTTCCATCCGCACCACCCGCACTTCATCGCCATATTTTTCGCCGAACAATGCCATGGCGCCGGAATTGACCGCCTCATCTTTATTCATAATCACGGTGTTGACGTGATAATTTTTACGAATGGAGGCATTGACCATATCCTCAATTTGCCGCAGCTCGTCAGCCGTGATTTGCTGCGGGTGCGAAACGTCAAACCGCATCCGGTCCGGACCGACCAAAGATCCTTTTTGCGCGATATGGTCGCCCAAAATCGTGCGCATGGCTTTGTGCACCAGGTGTGTAACCGAGTGGTTGGCGCGCGTACGGTTGCGGGTTTCTTCATCCACTTCAAAACTTGCATTTTCACCGGTTTTGACCGTGCCGGATATCATCTTGCAGACATGGACAATCATACCGTCCAATTTCTTTTTGGTATCCACCACCTCGGCTTCAAAATTTTTACCCATGATTTTGCCGATGTCGCCGACCTGTCCGCCCGATTCGCCGTAAAAAGGCGTTTGGTTTGCAATCAGGTAAAAATCGCCGTTTGTGACGCTTTGAACTTCTTTTCCGTCTTGCACCAAAGCCATGATTTGCCCGTCGGCTTTAGTGGTCGTATAACCCAAAAATTCGCTTGCCCCGAGCTTTTCTTGCAGCTCAAACCAAATTTTTTCCACGCCGGCATCTCCTGAACCCGCCCAGTTTTTGCGCGCTTCTTCTTTTTGTTTGGCCATGGCGGCGTCAAAACCTTTGGTATCGACTTTGATGTTTTTAAGTTTTAAGGCATCTTCGGTCAAATCCAGCGGAAAACCGTATGTGTCATAAAGTTTGAAAGCCGTTTCACCGCTTAATTCATCACCGGCTTTTAGACCGGCTGTTTCTTCATCCAGAAGTTTCATGCCTTTGGACAGCGTTCTTCCAAAACGCGTTTCTTCGGCTTTGATTGTTTCTTTAATCAACGCTTCAAAACGGTAAAGCTCCGGATAAGCTTCGCCCATTTCGCGTTGCAGCGAGGGCAAAAGCTTATACATCATCGGTTCATGAATACCCAGCATATAAATATGCCGCATGGCGCGCCGCATAATCCGCCGCAAAACATAGCCGCGCCCTTCATTAGAGGGCAGAACGCCGTCGGCGATTAAAAACGAAGTGGCGCGCAAGTGGTCGGCAATCACGTTGTAAGAGGATGTAAACTGCGGATTTTTCGGATCCGTACCGGAAAGTTTGCAAATGTCGGCAATCAGGTTTTGGAACAAATCAATATCATAGTTGGAATGCACGCCTTGCAAAATAGCCGAAATTCGTTCCAGCCCCATGCCGGTATCAATGCAGCGCTGCTTTAGGGGAACACGCGTGCCATCAGGCAAATCTTCAAACTCATCAAACACCAGATTCCAAATTTCAATCCAGCGATCGCCATCTTCTTCCGGTGTGCCGGGCAGACCGCCCCAAACTTCCGGCCCATGGTCATAAAAAATCTCCGAGCAATAACCGCAAGGTCCGGTATCGCCCATCTGCCAAAAATTGTCTTTGGTGGCGATTCGGATAATCCTGTCTTCCGGCAGACCGGAAATCTTTTTCCACAAGTCATAAGCAACGTCGTCGGTATGAAAAACGGTTACCGCCAGTTTTTCTTTCGGAATGGCAAATTCCTTGGTCACCAGTTCCCAAGCATAATTGATGGCTTCTTCCTTAAAATAATCGCCGAAAGAAAAATTGCCGAGCATTTCAAAAAAAGTGTGGTGGCGCACATCGTAACCCACGCTGTCCAGGTCGTTGTGTTTGCCGCCGGCGCGCACGGATTTTTGGGAAGTGGCGGCGCGCTTATAGTCGCGGGTTTCGTTGCCGGTAAAAATATTTTTAAATTGCACCATGCCCGAATTTGTAAACATCAATGTCGGGTCGTTATCCGGCACCAAAGAAGATGACGGCATAATCTTATGTCCGTTTTTGGCAAAATAATCCAAAAAAGTTTTGCGAATTTGTTTTACGCTGATTGTCATTTTATTCTTCCCAAAAATTACAATATTTTAACCGACATAAAATAGAGCAATCTTTAGGCGATGTCCAGTAAAAATTTTTACAAAATAAGCGTATTGCCGTTTAAGTAAACCACGCCGGCATTTAAATATGCGGCAAATAAAAGCCAGACAAAATACGGATACTGCATGTATCCGGCAGCCGGTTTTGTTTGCTTAAACCTTTGAATCATGCTCCAAACCGTCCATAACAACAGCAGCATAACAATCAGGCTAAACAAAAAATATCCCGCGTAAAAAAACAAATAGCACCACAGTACTTGTAAAAACAGCTGGCCTAAAAACAAAAGCGTTGCCCGTTGCACCTGAAAAACATTATCGTTTCCGAGGACAATATAAAAAGAGATAACCATCAACGCATACAAAGCCGACCACACGGTCGGGAACACGGCGTTCGGCGGTGTAAACATTGGAAGCTCAAGCGAACCATAAAATGAGGCAATGCCGCTTTGCGTAAAATACGAACAAGCAACAGCCGTAATGCCGACAGCACAAAAACTGTATAAAAATCGCAAAGCTTTATTCATATATATTCTCCTTTGGTAAACAAAATATACCGATAAATAAAAATTTCAAGATTTGACACAATAAAGGGTTGCTTTTTGTCAAAAATAGTGTATGATATACAAAAATTATACGAAAAGGAATTTCTCATGGCAAAGTCAAAAGCAAAACCTCAAACAGTATTAAAATTTATCGGAGGCATCAACAAAGACCGTATCGGCGGCAATTGTTCGGTATTAGAACACACGGATGAAACAGGCAAAACCGAGCGCATTATGTTTGATTTAGGCAGTATGTTTACGCCTTATGAATCCGGTTTTGTTTCAGCATATCCAAATGTTGATGAATATTTTGACCGCACGGATTTAACCACCGGAGAAACACACAAAGCTGCCAAACCTGTAAATATGCTTTTTATTACCCATGCCCATGAAGACCATATCGGCGCCTTAATCAACTACACCAAAATGGGCTACAAGCTTCCGCCGATTAAAGCCAGTGGCTTTACCCGCAATTTTATCCGGCTTTCGTTTGCCGCCGAAGGCATGGAAGCGCCGGAAATGGAAAAAATCAAAGCCGGTGATGTGATTGAAGCTGGTGATAACATTAAAGTTGAAGCCGTTAATGTCAGCCACAGCATTATTGATTCGCTTGGTTTTAACACCGTTACTTATAACAAAGGTAAACCATATGCCTCAATAATAAATAATGGTGATTTTTTGACCGAAGAAGAAATGCCGGTCGGGAATTCGTTTAATAAGAAAGATTATTTAGAAACCTTAAAAAGAACCAAAGCCCCAACCACGGTGATTTGTATGGATTCAACTTCTACCACGCCGCACGGCAGCGAGCGTATCGGTTTTAACAAAGCGGTTGAAAACACGTATAATGTAATTATGGAGCGCCCAAGCCGCAGTTTGATTATTTCTCCGGTTATTTCCCGCAGCGTTCAGAATATGGCAATAGACATAGCTGTTGCGCGCAAGCTCAACACCAAAGTTTGGCTTGACGGCAAATGGCTCGAAACCGTCAAATATGCCATGGCTTTAAGCGGATATTTAGATTTTGACGATGTCATTTATAAAGGGTCGATTCAAGGTTATTTAAGTGATAAAGGCATAAGCAGAAAATATATTATTTGCACCGGCGCTTTTGCCCAAGGGCTTGAAAATTATGAATACAATCTTGGAATTGATGCCACATCGCCGATTCCAATGGCTTCAGCTACCAAAATGGCGCTTGATTTGCATCCATATGTCAAAATAGATAAAAATGTTTTGGTCCTTGCCCGCCAACGGATTATTGAAGAAATCAACGGCCGTACCGGACCAAAAATGTTACAATTGTTGGCATCTCAAGGTGCTGAGATTGTTATGACGCCGGGCAGCCGCCATGTGAGCAATTTTAAAGAAGTGCAAATGCAAGATTCCGGTCATGCCAATGCAAAAGCTGTCAAATCATTAATGACGGATGTTAAAGAAGTTGTACCTGATATAATTGTCATTCCAATACATGGCAATCCGGAACAATGCCGCAATACGGAAGAAATTATGTCTGAGATTGGAGTTAAAACTTACGTTGCCGGCAATCAGGAAGGTTTAGAAATCGGGCAGGGCAAAATAGTTAATATTGAGCCGAAGATCACGCCTTTAACATGGTATGCAGCCAAAATAATCATGCCGACACCTTCTTCAGAGCGGGATATCCCGGCAGAAGGCATCAGAGAATACTGGGAAGTCACGGAAGATTACCAGCCGATACAAAAAATATGCGAAGTACAAAATCCGAGCAGAACATATGTCCGTGATAAATATAACAATCATGAAAAGAAAATAGAAAAAGCTAAAGATTTACCTTATCGCGAGCAAATGCGCAGAACGTCAAAAAATGCTAAAAACAAAAAGAACAAAATTGCATATGAGTTACGTAAAAAAATGGATAAACGCAGCCGTTAAAAAGTTAAGGAAAAGGGAACCGGCATAAAACGTGCTGGTTCCTTTTTATCATATAGAACCATGATTCAAACTGATGCCGTGGTAAGACAATCCTTAAAACGAAATAGCAATAAGGCACAATTTATCTTCAATACACTGACTGCAAAAATCTTTGATTTGACCAATCCGTATATCTTTTAAGCATAAAGTACCGGGTTTGCAATTTGCATCGCCATATATAAATGATGAACCAAATGTTTGATCTCCACGATATGTGCCAACGCTCAAAATAGTTTCATGTAAAGGTTTAAGAACGTTAGACACCATATATTCACAGATTTTTGAGTTAGAAAGATCGCGTCCCTGATCTGCGCCCAGATAATAATCGACAGTAAGTCTAGAGTTTCTGGTATAAACAGCAAAATGCCCATTTAAATTATCATAAAAATGCTCATGTGTGTATTCAAAATCTGCTGCAAAATTAAGCTTGCTTAAAGTTTCGGTTAAAGATGTCTGATTAACCGTATCATGGCTGATTAAGCTGTCGCGGTAATTAATCATTTCATTAAAGAACAAATTGTAGTTATGAGCATATTGGTTTAATTTATATTTTTCCATCGCCTTGGAATAACCGGCAATCGCGCCGACGGAAAGCACCCCGATAATGGCTAAAACGCCCAACATCTCCACCATAGACCGCCCGGAAGAAATTGCGTATAACGGCGCATCTGCTTGCCTTCTTTTATGGTGCGCATGAGAGAAAAAGTTAAAAAAATTGAATAAATTCATAAAAAGAACTCCCAAAACTGCAAAATAAATGTATTTACGCGGTATTCTAAACCGTTTTTTTTTTTTGCAATTTTAAAGAGTCTGGTGGGGATAAGTTTCTACTGTCACTTTATCGTTATGCCCCAATCCTCGTCACCCCACGAGGATACGTTAGTATCCGAGTTTAGGGGTCTCTCAAAGGACGCCTTAACCGCCGCGCTATCGCGCGTCGATGGCGTGACAGCGCAAAATGTCATGCCACTGCCGAGCGGTGCTCAGCAGTTCAGGCATCTTTTCTTCGTACATGCGACGGATGCCTAACCTTGAGTGCTAACGCTCTTTCAGACGTAACGGAGAGGATAGAGCCGACAATATCGGAAACGCTTATTTATAAATATCTTGTTTATCTGACATACTTGCGAATAAAACGCTGGTTTTTACCCAACCGCGACATAATTTCATAAGAAATTGTGCCCGCATCGCGTCCCATATCGTCTAATGTATAAAAATCTGCTGCCATATAAGCCGTATCACCAACTTTTAAGTTATTAATTCCCGTCACGTCGCAAATAACGTTATCCATAGAAACACGACCGATAATCCGTCCCTCATGCAAATCTTTTCCATCTTTGAAAAACACTTTCCCGACATTGGAAAGAGAACGCGGCAATCCATCGCCGTAACCTATGGAAACAATGGCGATTTTGCGATTAGTGTTGGCACGATAAGTCGCAGAATAGCCAACAAACTGTCCTTTGGCTAAATCTTCAATTTGTAAAACCGGTGCTCTTACCGTTACCACGTTTTTCATCTGATTTTCGCGATACGGCGCCGTGTTGATACCATACATGGCAGCCCCCAAACGTACCATGTTCCAATGAAAATCATGCCCCAAAAACACCCCGTCAGAAGCTGCTAATGAAGCCGGAAGTTTGGGAAAATATAAATCTTTCAGACGTTTGAAATTTTCAAACTGATAAGAGTTCATAAAATGGTCTTTTTCATCACCGCAAGCCAAATGCGACATCACAAGTGAAAATTCATCTATATCCGCTTTGCTTAGAGCCGCCAATTCGTTTTCACGGAACCCCAAACGATTCAACCCGGTTTCAATATGGATAACCGGTTTTCGATCAGGCAATCGGTTTTGTTTGAAAAAAGCAAACATTTCCGGGCAACTGATAACCGGCACCAACTGTGGAAATTGTTTAAAAATTTCCAGATTGTCTTCGCCGATTCCCTGTAATACATAAATCACTGCTTTATCGGCTAATGGTGCAATTTTCATTCCTTCAACCGCATGTGCCACAAAAAAATGACGGCATCCGGCAGTGTCGTAAAGCAAGGGAACAATTTGTTCGGCTCCCAAACCATAAGCGTCATCTTTGACAACAGCCGCGGCAATTGCCGGTTTGGCAATCTTTTCAAGAGTTAAAAAATTCTCCAAAAGGTTGCTCAAGTTAATTTCCAATATGGGTTGTGTAAGTATACTCATTTTTTTAGCTTTTGAATTTATTTGAATTTGATTACGCCCTTTTTACAAAGAAACAATCTTTTTTGCAATGGAATTTGTTATTTCGTTCAACATCAAACTTTGCGCTTTAATATATTCGGCATAAGTTTTCCCGCAAGGCTTTTCTGCACTGATGTTTTGTTCATACAAAATCTTTCCGCCGTTGTTTAGAATTTGCCAACTCCCGCTAATATAGGCGCTTTGTTTGAGCCATCCGCTGAATTTTTCAATATTGATTTTAACCACATATTTCGGGCGTCCGCCATAAACCAACGGTTTGACCACGGCATTTGGTAGAGCATTTTGCAAACCATTGATGACAAAAGTTTGCAACATGGTGTTTAAATCGCTTGCCCAACGGTCAAATTCGGCGATTTTAAGTTCCGGATTGTCCGGACTTTGTAAAACGATTTGCGGGCGGTCAAGATACGCCGGAATACTAATGTCTTGCACCGCGATATTAATTTTTTTGGCCGAAACGGTTTGTGTTGCCTGCGGATTTTCCAAAAGATAAAACCGGCTGTCAGGCGTTGAAAAAAAACAAGCGGATACAAACAAACACATCAAAAGAAAATATTTTTTCATTTTTTTAATCCTCCTTTTTGCCTTTCAAGAGTGCGTCCGGATGCCGTTCCAGATAATCCGTCAGATTTTTAAGCGATTTTGCCGCTGCGCCGACATCTTTTAATGTACGGTTTAGTTGGTTTAAGGTTTGGTCCGTTTGCGGCACCGAATGATCCGCATAATCATTAAGTTTCTGCCCCAAATCGGCAAATTGCGGCAAAATTTTCGGTAAATAAGTTTCAAATTCGGATAAAATATTGTCCAGTCTGCCGATAATTTGTTTTAGCGGCAAATCCTGAAAATCTTTTGATAATCCGCCCAAAGTAGAAAGCGTTGTCGGAATTTCGAAAACTTTGGCATCATTAAGATGGTGCTTAAGTTCAATCGGTGTTCCCGGCAGCATTTGCAGCTCAATCATCAACTGTCCGGTCAGCATGTTTTGATTGGTTAGTCTTGCACGCAGACCTTTTTCGATTAGTGCATGTAAAAGCTCACGCCGTGTCGCTTGTTTGAAATTCATGCTGTTGATGTTGTTGTCTTCGGCAAATTTGGCATAAACCGGAATGCTGAATTCCATAGTTTGCGGATTGGTAATGATTTCTATCTTGACTACTCGACCGACTTGTACGCCCTCGTACACCACCGGCGAGCCGACACTCAAGCCTTTAATGGATTCGGAAAAATACATCACGGCCAAATTGCGGTTATCGGGCAGCAATTTATCAGCCACGGTTTTTAACAAGATGGCAGCCAACACGATAAACCCCAATATTATAAACATGGCAATACGTTTTTTATTTGGTTCTTTTTTCATCTGCTTTTCCTCGGGTTAAAAAGTTATAAACAGTTTCATCAGGCGGGTTTTTCAACAGCTCTTTTGGGTTGCCTTGGGCGGTAATCGTTTTGCTTTCGGCGTCAAGAAAGACGGAGTTTGTGCCAATGGAAAAAATAGATTCCAATTCATGCGTGACCACCACCAGTGTTGTGCCCAAGTTTTGATTAATATCTTTCATCAAGCTGTCCAGCCGTGCCGAACTGACCGGATCCAGTCCGGCGGAAGGCTCATCAAAATAAACGATTTCCGGATCAAGCGCTAAAGCTCGGGCAAGTCCGGCGCGCTTTTTCATACCGCCACTGATTTCTGCTGGATAATAATCGCCAAAACCGCCCAAACCGACAAGCGATAACTTAAGATTGACCAATTCATCAATAACATCAGCTGGATAATCGCTGTATTTTTGCAAGGGCAGGGCAATGTTTTCCGCCAGCGTCATGGAAGAAAACAATCCGCCGCTTTGGTATAAAATGCCGACCTTTTTCATAATTTCTAATTTTTGGGCATTGTCGGCTTTAGGATAATCCACGCCGTTGATATAAAACGTTCCGCCGACCGGCGGCATCAATCCGGTCAAAACCCGCAACAAACTGCTTTTTCCCGAACCGGAACCGCCCATAATGATAAAAATGTCATTTTCTTTGACGCTAAAATCGGCGCTTTTGATAATCACTTTTTCGCCATACGCCACTTTTAAGTTTTGACAGATGATTTTATCTTTGCTCATAGCCCCAGCCTTTCAAAAATCACCGTAATGATGCCGGTAGCCACAATCATCCACACAATGGATGAAACCACGGCTTTGGTGGTGGCAACACCGACGCCGTCGGCATTGCGCCCGCTGTTAACGCCGTAATAACAACCGCATAAAGCAATAATAAATCCAAACACAAAACCATGAAAAACGCCGACCCAAAAATTGGTCATGCTCCAAGCGTCCCAAGCATATTTCCAATATTCACCGGCAGGAATATCCAAAAGCACGATACCGACAAACCCACCGCCCAAAATGCCGGCAAAATCAGCCAATATGGTTAAAAACGGCATGGCTAACACCAAAGCCGAAAGGCGTGGTAAAATCAAAAAATCAGTTGTCGGAATACCCATGGTTTTAAGCGCGTCAATTTCTTCATTAACCTGCATGGTCCCGAGTGTTGCGGCAAATGAGGCGCCGGTGCGCCCGGCCATGATAACTCCGACCATAATAGCACCCATAATGCGGGTCATACCGATGGTAACAAGGCTTGCCACATATATCTGTGCGCCGAAAGTTTTGAGTTGTATGGCGCCGACAAAAGCCAATATCAACCCGACCATAAAACTGATGAGAGAAACGATGCCGACAGCTTTAGGACCGCAATCTTCCAACGCAAACAAGAAATCAACCTTGCGCATGACGGCACCGCCCTTAAAAAAACGCGACAAAGACCCAAAACTTTCCGAAACGAAACTTAAGCCTTTAATAACTGTCTGATAAATTTCCCATCCATTGCCGCCGAGCCGTTCTAAAAAACCGCTTTTTTCGGGACGGATGACATCGGTATGCGGTTTGACAGCCAAGGCAAGATTGAGCATCCGGTTCAAGCCGTCGGGCAGGGATTTTGTTTTTAAGCTTATGCGGCGTTTTTGGGCAATTCTGCTCAACTCAAACAAAATCAGCAGTAAAGAAGAATCCCATTTTTTAATATTTTGTCCGTCAACAACAATGTTTTTAACACGTTTTTCATTGGCGGCTTCATATAAGCCCGGATTTGCGGAAAAATGCAAAAAATCGCCGTTTAAGGCAATTTCCAAAATATCTTGATTGATATTAAACATCAAATTCTGCATTTATGGTTTCTCCGCATCACTTTAGCTTATCATAATAAAAATAATACCGTTGTCAAAGAAAAACAAGCAGGGCGGGAAAATCGGTATGTTAAAATAAAAAACACCTCCGAGTTTTTGTCGGAAGTGTTTGTTAAACTGGTGGAGCTGAGGGGTCATTCCGAGTCAAAAAATCTCCGGTGGAGATTTTTTGCCGGAAGGCATCAGATAGCGTTAAGGAGCCGCCCGCCGACAGGCGGTAGAGGCGAGTGTTACGCTAACTTGACCGAAGCGCAGTTGGCATTGCTCTTTATTAAAGAGCAAGCCTTACGGAGCAAGACCGAACCCCGTAGGGGTTTGATTCCCCTCTTTTAAGTCAAAAAAAACACCTCCGAGTTTTTATCGGAAGTGTTTGTTAAACTGGTGGAGCTGAGGGGAATCGAACCCCTGACCTCTTGAATGCCATTCAAGCGCTCTCCCAACTGAGCTACAACCCCATAATAATTTTACTTTATCATTCAATACGGCGCATATTACAATAAAAAATTCGAATGTCAAATAATTTTTTTAGTATTTATGCGCTTAAACGATAAGATACAAGAACTGCCTGTTCTGAAAGAAACAGGCAGTTCTAAAATGTTATTGGTGTGGATAAAGATTACCGTTGTAAATAAAAACAGTATCACCTTGAGGATAAAGTTTTTCATAATTAACATTTTCTACTTTCCGACAAACCGGAAATTCGGTGTCATCTGTCATTACCAACACAATCCATTCCACATTTTTTTTGCCATTAGGAATAGCGACTTCACTCCAGCTGCCTTCGACCCATTGATAATCTGTTTGCAGCAAGACATCTGTTTTAATGTGGTCAATAACCTTCAAAATACCATGTTGGTAAACATGATGCTCAAAAGCTTGTTCAATTGCAGTCATGCCGATTCGTCCACCGGGAAAGCATAGAACCGCTAAAATAAACAGCATATGAACATAAAAATTAAACCCGGCATCTTTTTTTGGATTTTTCCGTCGATCAATCACATAAGAAACAATCGTCGGAATAGCAACACACATCAGACCGGCTGCTATAATAAGCCAACATTTGATGGTATCGGAAACCCAAACCAAAGCGCCGATGCAAATACATATTCCGATAATCAAGGCTATCGCTAAAGTGGCTTTTGAACCAAAGCTGATAATGCGGTCACGATAATACGCATTAACAAAATAAGCAATCCCTCCCACGCCGAGAATCATCAAAAAAAGGAATACAATTATTCCGGCAATATAAACCCAATCCATAACGATAAAATTAAGAGTTAATAATATTAAAAATAAGAACAAATCACCATCACTATATTCTTTTTTTAATTTAAAGGCAACAAAAAAGCCGGCGCAAAAACCGGCTTTTCAAATTTTAAAATTGATTAAATAACATTCGCCATACATAAACCAGGACAAATGCGCAAATCTGTATTGCTAACATATGCCATTTTTGGAAACCGTACCAAAATGTCCAATGCATTTTTTGCCATACCTTTTTGCAAGTGCAAAACTGAGTGATAAGAACAACCATTGCCGTAAAAGTAAGCCAAAGCGCAAAGGATAGACCGGAAAACGCCCACCAGCAAATAACAAAACAAGCTAAAATGCAGCAAACGCATCCAATGACCATTAACCATACCGGAGATTTTGTTTTTTCTTGCCATATCTTCCAAAAATTGATTTGAAAAACGACATACAGCAAAGCAAATAAAAACATTAATATCCCCAAAAAAAACAGACAAAAGATATTAAAGAAATGCATAAATATAAAATTAAAATTAATAATAAACCAAAATAAAAAAGCTTACACCACTAGCATAGCTTTTTTTGACAGAAAGTCAACAAAAACATTAAACCCAAGACGCTGATAAAACATATTTTATAAAAAACAAAAAGCCGATCCAAATAGACCGGCTTAAATAAAGAAAAACAAAGTTCCTTATTTGTTGAGTTGTGCAGCAACTTCAGAAGCAAAGTCCTCATCTTTTTTCTGCAGGCCTTCGCCCAGCTTAAAGCAAACAAAGTCTGCCAGTTTAATGTCGGCGCCAAGCTCTTTGGCGGCATCGGCAATAACCTGTTTGACCTTCTTGTCCGGATCCATAATATAAGCCTGTTCTTCCAAAACGACTTCTTCATAATATTTCCGGATTCGACCTTCAACCATTTTTTCGATAATGTTTTCCGGTTTGCCGGAGGCTTTTGCTTGTTCGGCAAAAATACCTTTTTCATGTTCAACCGCAGCCGGATCAACATGAGCAATATCCAAAAACAGCGGGTTGGAAGCAGCAATGTGCATAGCAATATGTTTGCCCAGCTCTTTTAATTTTTCTTTATCAGCATTGGATTCTAAGGCAACCAACACGCCGATGCGACCCAAATTGGGTTTTAAAGCGCTGTGAACATAAGAGGCGATAATTCCGTTGTTTACTTCCAAAACTTTGGCACGGCGCAAGTTCATGTTTTCGCCGATTTTAGCAATCATGTCAGTTAAACGTTCTTCAAACGTTTTTCCGCATTTCGGGCAGTTGAAGTTTTTCATATCGCAAACTTCGCCGTGGCACATCAAAGCCACTTTAGCGGCATCTTCAACATATTCCTGAAAAATCTCATTTTTAGCGACAAAGTCAGTTTCGGAGTTGACCTCGACAACTGCACCTTTGTTTCCTTCAACAGCAACGGAAACCAAACCTTCAGCGGCGATTCTGCTGGCTTTTTTGGCAGCGGTTGCCAAACCTTTTTTACGAAGCCAGTCAACAGCTTGTTCCATATCTCCGTTTGTTTCCACCAACGCTTTTTTGCAATCAAGCATACCTGCGCTTGTGGTTTCTCTCAATTCTTTAACCATAGCGGCTGTAATTTCTGCCATTGTTTTATCCTTTATGTATTAATGAAAACTCTTTTAACCGGCGGCAGTCTGAAGCAACTGCCGCCTTATTTCGGGATATACCTGAACTTGAATAATTCAAATTATTCAGCAGCAGGTGTTTCTTCTTTGGCTTTCTTGGAAACCCGCTTTTTAGCCGGTTTTTCTTCCAATTCGGCAGCGGCTTCTTCCACTTTAACGCCCTGCGCGGCAATTTCTGCCTGCATACCGTCCAAAATGGCAGAAGAAACCAATTCGCAATAAAGCGAGATGGCGCGGATGGCATCATCATTGCCCGGAACCGGATAATCAACCTCGTTCGGGTTGGCGTTGGTATCCACAATGCCGATAACCGGAATGCCGAGTTTTTTCGCTTCTTTGATAGCCAAAGATTCTTTTGGTGTATCAATCACGAACAACATATCCGGCTGACCGCCCATGTTCATAATGCCGTTTAACGACAAAGCCAACTTTTCCTGTTCTTTCTTCAGGTTCAAAAGTTCTTTTTTGGTGTAGCCTTCGGTTTCATTATTGGCAAACATTTCGTTCAACTTAACCAAACGGTTGATGGATTTATGAACGGTTTTCCAGTTGGTGAGCATACCGCCGAGCCAACGATAATTAACATAATACTGGCCGCATCTTTCGGCGTTTTCTTTAACAATATCCTGCGCCTGCTTTTTGGTTGCGACAAACAAAATTTTGCCGCCGTTTGCCGCCACTTCACGCGCGGCGTTTAAGGCCGTGTAAAGCATCGGGTAGGTTTTTTGCAGATTAATGATGTGGACATTGTCTTTTTTGCCGTAAATATACGGAGCCATTTGCGGATTCCAACGACGGGCGTGGTGTCCGAAGTGTGCGCCGGCTTCAACCAGCTGACGCAAAGTAAATGTAGGAAGTGACATATTATAAAATTCCTTCTTTTCCGGTTAAACCTCCGCAGACTTCTGGCTTTATCAAAAAGCACCGGAGCGAAGAAGCTTGATAAAACAAACTTTCCGCCTGTCTGCGTGTGAAATGACATAAGCCGGTGTCATCACCGACTTATAAATCGGCACCATTACCGATTCAGCCAGTCTTTTATACGCATTTTCCATATTTTGCAAGCATTTTTTACTTTATTTTAAAATTTTTTAGAACTTTGTTCATTTTTAACATTTTATGCTTGAGAATCTGGGCAAAGCAGTCTATTTTAAGCTGATTAAAAAGCTTAAGGAAAAATAATGGTAGACTTATTTGAAACAACAACGCCGGCAAAAACGGAATATTCGGCGCAAGATATTGAAGTGTTGGAAGGCTTGGAGCCGGTTCGCCACCGCCCGGGAATGTACATCGGCGGCACTGATGAAACCGCATTGCACCATTTGGTAGCCGAAATTTTGGATAATTCCATGGATGAGGCGGTGGCCGGTTACGCCAGCCGCATAGATGTCTGCTTAAATGCCGACAATTCGATCACCATTGCCGACAACGGCCGCGGCATACCGGTGGACGAGCACCCGAAATACCCCGGCAAGTCTGCCTTGGAAGTGATTATGACCACACTCCATTCCGGCGGCAAATTTTCAAGCAGTGTTTATAAAGTTTCCGGTGGTTTGCACGGTGTGGGTTTGTCGGTTGTCAACGCTTTGTCTGAAAGTCTGACGGTAGAAATCGCCCGTGATAAAAAACTTTATCGGCAGGTTTACGCCAGAGGCATACCGCAAACCAAACTGGAACTTGTCGGCAATGTTTCCAACCGCCGCGGCACGACCATAACTTTCAAACCCGACGAAGAAATATTTAACGGCAATTCGCGCTTTGAACCCAATCGTATTTACCGCATGGCGCGCTCCAAGGCGTTTTTGTTCAAAGGCGTCAAAATTTTCTTCAAATGCGCGCCGGAGCTTATTCATGACGGCGATGCCACGCCGACGGAAGCCGAACTTAATTTTCCGAACGGTTTAAGAGATTTTTTAAATTATCAAATCGGCGGCCGCGCCACGGTCAACCGCACGATGTTTTCCGGTGATTCCGAACTGGCGCACGATGAAGGCCGCGTGGAATGGGCGATTACCTGGCCGGAAGACCAGAACGGCTTTTGTTATTCATACTGCAACACGGTTGTCACCCCGCAGGGCGGCACCCATGAACAGGGTTTTAAAAACGCGCTTTTGAAGAGCTTAAAAGAATATGCCGAAATGGCCAATTTCAAAAAAGCGGCAGGTGTCACGGCGGATGATTTTTTAAGCGATGCGGCGATTATGCTTTCGGTTTTTATCACCGATCCGCAATTTCAGGGGCAAACCAAAGACAAATTAACCTCAACCAAAGCCACCCGTCTGGTGGAAACCGCGGTTAAAGATTCGTTTGACCACTGGCTTTCTTCCGATCCGGAAAACGCCGCCGCGCTGTTGGAATATGTGATTGACCGCGCCGAGCTGCGCAAAAAGCGCAAAGAGGAAAAAGTCCAGTTGCGCAAAACCCCGACCAAAAAGCTCCGCCTGCCGGGGAAATTGGCGGATTGTTCGCAAGCCGCGGCTGAAAACACCGAAATCTTTATTGTTGAGGGCGATTCCGCCGGCGGTTCCGCCAAACAAGGACGCGACCGCGCCACGCAGGCGATTTTGCCCTTGCGCGGCAAAATTTTGAATGTGGCGAGCGCATCTTTGGAAAAAATTACCCAAAACCAGGAAATCAAAGACATGATTGAAGCTTTGGGTTGCGGGGTGAAAGAAAACTACAAAGAAGAAAATCTGCGTTACGAAAAAATCATCATCATGACTGATGCCGATGTTGACGGCGCACACATCACCTCATTGTTGATGACGTTTTTCTACCAGCATATGCCGCAGCTGATTGAAAACGGTCATTTGTTTATTGCCACGCCGCCGTTGTATAAAATCGTGGTCGGCGGCAAGAACTATTATGCCTTGGATGATGAGGAAAAGGACAAACTTTTGCAAAAAGTCGTTAAAGGCAATCAAAAGCCGGACATCAGCCGTTTTAAAGGTTTGGGCGAAATGAGCGCCCAGCAGCTCAAAGAAACCACGATGGACAAGAAAAACCGCGTGCTTTTAAGAGTGGACATTCCGAGCACCAACACCGAGGAGGGCAGGGAAGAAGCGTTTGAAACCCGCCGCCGTGTGGAACAGCTGATGGGCAAAAACCCCGAGCTGCGCTTTAAGTTTATCATTGAACGCGCCAAGTTTGTGGATGATTTGGATATATAAATCTTACCACAAACGGTATAAAAGATTAAAAGAGCAGCCATTCAGCCCATCTTTGCAAAAGCTGCAACGTTCTTCCATTTCGGATATGGTCATGTCTTTAAGGCAGAGGTTGTCTTTATTACAATATTTATCACCGTAAACCCGATAGCCGCCGCTTTGGCCGTTTTCTGTGCCTTTATAAAAAAGCGTTTGCCATATTTCAGCAGAATTTGCTTTAGCAAAGGTGTATAAATTAAGGCAGACATCCATACTTTGTTGTTCTAGCTCAATGGATAACCGGAAATATCTTCCGACATCCTGTCCTTTCCAGATATAAACCCGGTTGTTAAAAATATCAAATAAGGTATTTCGCATCACTCCCGCCACCATTTCCTCAGGAACCAAGCCGAGTTTAATAAATGAAGGTGTCATATCGCCACCGAGGTTGTTGATTGCCGTATAGTCACGATCGAGTTTTTCATGCTCAATAATCATATTATTCAAAATATATGAGATTTGCCCGATTTGCTTGTTGAGTTTATACTTCATCATGGCTTTGGAGTAGCCGGCGATAGCGCCAATAGAGAGCACACCGATAATTGCGAGTACCCCAAGCATCTCAACCATACTTCTACCACATTCACGCATAATTTTCTCCTAAAATTGCAAAAACTATCTTTTTACGCGGTATTCTAAACCGTTTTTTTTTGCAATTTTAAAGAGTCTGGTGGGGATAAGTTACAATCTATTGTCTTGTCACTGCCGAGCATTGCTCGGCAGTTCAGGCATCATATTACTATTGAATAAAGTTTGGCAATTTAGTCATCTCAAAAAGGTTTAAGATGTCATTTGATAGTTCCTTCAAACAAAGTTCTTTTTTTGTTTGATGACAGTTTGTTTAACGCACTGTCCAGTTCAGGATCAAACGGCATTTGACCGGTTTGGTGAAAAATTTGCAAATTGTTGATATATTGACCGTAACGTTTGCGATAAGAAGGAAGTTCAGGGTCAATATCTGTCACTTGCGGTGGTTGCGGCAAATTGTCTTTATCGTCAGGAGACGTTGAGTCATGAGTTGCCTCTACATCAGGAATTTGATGCAACGTCTCATTCTCTAAATTTGTATCCAAAACAGTTTTAGCAGGATTATCTGCCGATTTGTTTGTTGTATATTCAGTGCTTTGTGTCGTTTCGTCAACAGATTCTGTGTTTTGAATCTGAGTGGCTTCAGGTGGTGTTTCCGGTGGCGTCGGCATTGAAGTTGCCGCAGGAATACTTTCTGTTTCATAAATGGGAATAAAACGTCCGTCGACAGCAATATATTCTTTGACTTTGCGCGATACCGGATGTTGTATGTTTGCCGTAGAATTGATGTTTGCCGCTTGATTTTGCTGATTTCTCCGCTGCTCATACGCAGCTCTTGCGGAAGGAAGTTTAGGTTGTGGCGTCGGAACGGGCGGCAATTTTTCATAACGAGGCTGTAATTCAGACTGTGGCATAAAAAAACCGACAGGAACATTTTGTGAAAGCCCGATACGAGCTGAAGCAAAAATCAAAATTGTTATTAAAAAAAATGCCGTTTTTTTCATAATATTAACTCTAAATTGATAAATTTATTATAATGTATCATACATGAAAAACCTTTTTTATATGTTAATTTTTGGAATTTTTGCATTTTTTTCCGTTCCGGCTTTCAGTGCGCCCGAAGCGCAGCAAATATGCCGGAAAGTTGTTCGTAATCCGGAAGTTATTATTACTTTTTCTCACGGACGTTTGAAATATGATACCAGCAAAAACAACCGCAGTTTGACGCGCATGCATATCAACCATTATGGAGGCAGTGTTCCATCGGGTAAACAAGTACATGGTTTGGCAACCTATAATTTAAATACAGAAATTATATTTCGAGTTGTAAAAAGTACGATGGCAAACGGGACGGTTTGTGTTTATCCGGCAGACATTCAACTTAATATTGAAATGCAAGATCCGGTTATTTATCTTTCAAACGAACTGGAAATAGGGAGCTGCGTTTATGAAATCGCAATGCGGCACGAGCAAACGCATCAGCAAATTAATGTGGAAGCAATGGAATATTATCTGCCGATAATTCAGCAGCGTTTTTTACAAGCGGTTAAAGAAAATCTGTTTATGAGCAGCACATCGGATATCAACCTTACTTTAGCCAAAGAAAGTCTGAATGAAAAATATCTGGCAGCCATCAATCCGGTTTTGGAAGAAATGCAAAATGAAATTAATATCGAACAAGCGCGATTAGACAGTATAGAAAATTATGATTATGAAACGGCTTTATGTCGCTAAGCCGATATCTTATCTTTATTGCGGCAGTTTATTAATGCTTTGACACATTCTTCAACGCCTTTGTAGGCAGCGTCAATATATGTTTTATCTTTAGCCGAATTGTTTTGATAAAAAATCCGAACGGTGGTCATGCCGGTCTCTTTGGCAAATTCAAGGTTGGAATAACTATCGTCTACAAAAATACACTCAATCGGAGAAAAGCCGATTTTTTGGCAGAATTTGTGATAAACCTCAGCGCTTTCATTTTTTTTATATACGCCAAAATCTTCCACCGAATAAAAACGGTTCTTAAAAACATCAAACAACCCGATGTGTTTTAGAATACGTTCCGAACATTCTCGCGTACTGGTTGTAAAAATGTACTGTTCAAACGGAATTTTTTTTAACAATTCTGGCAATTCTTGATATGGTTCAATCATGCCGACAGGTTTGCGCAAATGATAAGCCGTAGATAAAGCCTCCGGCGAAATATTGTAGTTTTGATAAAAATATTCGCCGCCGTCGCGATAAATTTTATAAGATTCTTTAACAAGCTTTTTGCATTCTGCAACACTCATTTTAAGCCCTAAATCTTTAACCAGAGCTTCTGCCATAACTTCATCAAGTTTATCGGCAAATTCCGGCGTGATACGGTACAAAGTATTATCCAAATCCCAAATGACGGCTTTTTTATCGCAAAACACTACAAACCTCCAAATATTTACACAAACACTTTACGTTACCACAAACAAGCGATTCGTCAAGATATAATTTTATGTAGAAAGAATGAAAAAAAATCTGGCTATTACGTGAAATAAGACTAATATTCTAACTATCATAAGTGGATATAAGGATAAACCAATGTTTCAAATGTATAAAGCCGGTCTGTTGTCTGTGGGAACGGTTCTGCTTTGGGCTTTGATGAATGTTAGCTTAAGATATTGTGTTTTGGACTATGGTTGCAACCAGTTTGCCATTGCCTGTTCCAATGCTGTCTTTTGCGGTTTGGCGCTGATTGCCATCGGAAATTATAAAATTGATGTCTGGAAAATTTTAAAAAATTATCAGACATGGCTTTTCGGACTAATACAGGTCTTAAGAAATGTTTGTATGATTTCGGCATTTGTGTATATTTCTTCAACACAGGCAAATCTGCTGACAAATGTTGAAATCGTTTTTTCGGTTTTGTTTGCTTGGTTTTTTTTGAAACGCCGCCCGAGCGGAGTTGATTTTGTTGCCATGCTTTTTATTATTTTAGGGTGCTTTATTTTAACGGCAGGCATTCCTTATGAAGTTATGGGTATTGCCGTCATGTGGGTCATGGCGGCTTCAGTGCTTTCGGCTTTGCACGCTTTATTGGCAGAAATTCATCCGGACAACCGTGGTGATTTAAGTATGAAAGATCGTTTTAGTGTTACGGGTTGGATTATGTTTGTAAGTGGTCTGGCTTTTGTAATTTTCTTTACATTGCTTTCTTTTGTTGCTTCTTTCTTACCCGAAGACATGATTAAACATACTTATATTTTGCAGTATTTACCGTCGGCGGTAGAATATTTTTCATGGAACAATCTAATTGGCGGCTTTGTCACAGGTGTGTTTTTTTATGCTCTTTCCATGTATTTTTATTTGTATGCCGTAAGCATCTCAACCAGCGAATATTTCATGATGTATCGCTCAACCCAGGCTGTCTTTACTTATGCAGTTGAAATTGCTTTTAGTGCTTTTGCCGCGCTGCCGTTGTTAGCTCTTAATTTAAACGACTGTTTTGCCGCATTCACAATTATTTTAAGTTCGCTTTGTATGATTTTAATGCGTACGCCGCGTGGCGAAAAATTAAAAAAAATCATAAAACGTCTTTTTAAATGAAAGAGAAGTGTAAAATGCCGATGATAAATATGTATAAAGCCGGAATTTTGTCATTAACAACAATTTTGTTTTGGGCAATTTCAAATATTTTTCTGCGCTATTGTTTGTTAGAACACAATTGTAACCAATTTGCCATAGCTTGTTCAAACGCTTTGTTTTGCGGCTTAGCCATGATTGCCTTGGGCAATCATAAAATCAATGTTTGGAAGATTATATCAAATTATCAGACATGGGTTTTCGGCAGCTTGCAGATTTTTAGAAATTTGTTTATGATTATGGCTTTTCTTTATGTATCTTCAACGCAGGCAAACTTGCTTTCTAATATTGAGATTGTATTTTCGGTTTTGTTTGCATGGTTTTTATTTAAGCGCAAACCGGGCGAAATAGACGTCATGGCAATGATTTTTATTGTTTTAGGCTGCTTTATTCTGCTTGCAGGGTTACCGTTTAGTGTAATGGTCAAGGTCTCAATTTTTGTTGCAATCTCTTCTTTTTTGAATGTTTTGCGTACGGTTATTGCCGAAGTATATGATGACAATAAGGCAACCCTTAGTGTTAAAAATCGTTTAAGTATGACAGGCTGGATTATGTTTGTCAGCGGCATTACATTTATTATTGTTGCGGCTTTTTTGGCGTTTGTTGTTTCTTATGTTCCTCCGGCCATCAAAGAAGCCCTGCCGTTTTTGAGTATGTTGCCGGCGCCTGCTGAATACGTTGCCTTAAATAATGTTTTATGTGGTTTGATTAACGGCGTATGTTTCTATTCTATTTCCATGTATTGTTATTTATATGCTGTCAGCTTATCAAACAGTGAATATTTCATGATGTATCGCTCAACCCAGGCTGTCTTTACTTATATGGTAGAAGTTTTAGTAAGCTCGTTTACGGCATTGCCTTTCTTATCATTAACAGCAAACGATTGGTTGGCTGCCGTAACAATCATTTTGAGTTCGGCTTGCATGGTGTTGATGCGTACACCGCGCGGTCGACGGCTAAAAGCTATGGTAAGCAAAGCCTTTCGCTCTGAAAAATAAGTTAAAAAGAACGGCAGCAATGCCGTTTTTTTTAACTTATGCATATATTGAAATGTTGCCTGCAATAAATATTTTTTGAAAGTAATTTTTTTATTGTGGAGCAAGATTATGAAAAAAATTTATTATATAACAGGTGCTGTCGGTTTGGCTATGGTTGTGGCAGGGATTTATTCTTCGCAAGCGCAAAATATTAATGGAAGTGCGGATGAAGTCGTTGTTATAGAAGAACAAAATGTTTTATCAACCCCGGCAGTTGATCAGTCTGGAAATGCGCTAAAAGATGTTTCGTCGGATACAAACTCAAATTCTGACGGTTCTTTTCAGCCGCTGCCTGGCGATCCGGGAGTCGAAGTGGAGCCGGCGCCGGAAAATCCGCCCTTATCTGAAAATGGAAATACTAAAACTTTGGATTTGAACTAATTGAAACTTCTTAAAACATAATTATCTCATGAGCGGTTTAATTTTATTTTTTAAGGAGAAAAGCAATGACACAAGGTGTTCGTTATCCGACTTTGGCATTTCAAACCGGCGGTGTTGGGCAGGCAAACGACGGCATTCCGCCGCAGCCGTTTGAGACGTTTTGTTATGATTCGGCTTTGATGCAGGCAAAAATTGAAAATTTCAATGTGGTTCCCTACACCTCGGTTTTGCCCAAAGAGCTGTATGGCAACATTGTCCCGATTGATAAGGTCGTCAATCAATTCAAACACGGCGCGGTGTTGGAAGTGATTATGGCAGGGCACGGCGCCAACCGCGACGAGCATAAAGCCATTGCCACCGGTGTCGGCATCTGTTGGGGTAAGGATAAAAACGGCGAACTCATTGGCGGTTGGGCAGCGGAATATGTTGAGTTTTTTGACACGCATATTGATGATGAAATCGCCGAAGGTCATGCGCGGATGTGGTTAAACAAGTCCTTGAATCACGAGTTGGAAATCCGCGGCGTGGAAAAACACAGCGAGTTTCAGATGTTCCACAATTATCTTAATATTACCCAGCAGTTTGGCTACAGTCTGACATGTTTGGGCTTTTTAAACTTTGAACATGCCGAGCCGGCAAAAGTTGGATAATTACAAAACGGAGCAAAAAAATGGCGAAAAATAAAAATGTAAATTCGCCTGCACCGGCGGCGGCTGCAAAGCCGTCTGCCGGTTTGGGCGTGGCGGCGCTGGCAGCGATTGTTGTTAGTTCCATGGTGGGCGGCGGCATATACAGCCTGCCGCAGAATATGGCAGCCGGCGCATCGGCGGGTGCGGTTTTATTGGCATGGCTGATTACCGGTATAGGCGTTTATTTTATTGCCAACACTTTCCGGATTTTATCCGAAGTGCGGCCGGATTTGACCGCGGGCATTTATATGTACAGCCGTGAAGGTTTTGGCTCATATGCCGGATTTTGTATCGGTTGGTCGTATTGGCTGTGCCAGATTTGCGGCAATGTCGGTTATGCGGTGATAACGATGGATGCGCTCAATTATTTTTTCCCGCCGCATTTTGCCGGTGGCAACAATTTGCTTTCCGTCGTGCTTGGCTCGTTGCTGATTTGGGGCTTTAATTTTTTGGTCTTGCGCGGCATTAAACAAGCCACGATTATCAACTTTATCGGCACGGTCGGCAAAATCGTCCCACTTTTGTTGTTTATCTTAATTTTGTTGTTTGTCTTTAAGAGTTCACAATTCAGTTTTGATTTTTGGGGTGAAAATTTAGCGACAAAAGCCAAACTCGGGAGTTTGTCGACGCAAATCAAAAGCACGATGTTGGTGACATTATGGGCTTTTATCGGTATTGAAGGTGCGGTGGTGATGTCTAAACACGCCAAATCACCGCAAGATGTCGGAAAAGCAACGTTGTTGGGCTTTTTGGGTTGCTTGGTCATTTATATTCTGCTCTCGCTGCTGCCGTTTGGCTACATGAGCCAAAGCGAACTGGAAGCGGTGGCTAATCCGTCCACGGCGGGAATTTTGGAAAAAATCGTCGGGCGCTGGGGTGCTTGGCTGATGAACATCGGTTTGCTTATTTCGGTTTTAACCAGTTGGCTGGCGTGGACGATGGTAACGGCGCAGGTTCCGCAGGCGGCCGCCGAAAACGGAACTTTTCCCAAGGAATTTGCCAAAGAAAACGCGGAAAGCTCGCCTTCGTTTTCGTTATGGGCAACCAGTGCGTTGATGCAGGTGTTTATGCTGCTTGTTTATTTTTCCAATAATGCGTGGAATACTATGTTAAGCATCACCGGTGTGATGGTGTTGCCGGCTTATCTGATGAGTTGCGCGTATCTTTGGAAAATCTGTGAAGACCATGAATACCCGCAAAAAGCGTATATCCGTCGTTCATCAGCTTTGCTATCGGGCTTAATCGGTTCGGTGTATGCCTTATGGCTGATTTATGCCGCCGGATTGCAGTATCTGTTGATGGCGGTGGTGTTTGTGGCTTTGGGTATACCGGTTTATGTTTGGGCAAGACGGCAAAACGCGCCGGAAGAAAAAGCCTTTACGCATAAGGAACTGTGCTTGGCAGGTATTTTAGTCGCGATTGCACTGTTTGCGGTTTATGCTATGGCAAGCGGAATTGTCAAAATTTAAAATATTTACAAAATAGACAAATTAAATTTGACAGATAGCAAAAGCCATGCTAAAAAGTAGGTACAGATAAACTATTGTCAAATTAAAAAAATTATCATTATTATGAAAAATTACTTATTGTCATTGTTTAGAAAAAATGATTGGAAAACATTTCAAGAATTTTTAAAAACAGAGGTTGGCACGCTCAGTGATGATGAAGAAGTTCAATTTTTTAAAAAAGCCTCAAATATGTGGAAGGAAGCCTATTTAAACGCGATATGGCCTTCGCCAAAAACCGAAAAATATTTGATGCGTTCAGGGTCAAAAGAACTTTTGAAGTTATTACATGACAATTGGGAGTTTTCTGACGAAAATCTGCAATGGGCTTTTAGAGAAGCTTCATTGGAAACAAGCAAAAAGGTGCTTTGCTGCCTTAGGGTTTACCCAAGCGAAGCCGTCGAACGGGCCATGCTGGAACGCAAAGATACAGAATTGCTGCTGGCATGGGTTAAAAAGTTCAAAGGGCTCAGAGAAGAAGGAGAAAGGCTCATCAATGATACGTTAGGATATCAAGAGCTTAGAAATGTTTATATCAACTATATGATACAAACGCAACCTTGAAAAACAAAAAAAGGGGTTTCCCGGCATGGAGCCCCTTTTTTGTAAAAATATATCAATATCAAATTACATATCCAATGCTTTGCGATATGTTTCCAGCAAAAATTCTTGCTCATCGCGGTCAGCGGCATCCATTTTGCGCAGTTTTAAGATAGCACGCATAATTTTGACATCAAAGCCGGCACTTTTGGCTTCGGCAAAAACCTCGCGAATATCAGTTGAAATTTCTTTTTTATCTTCTTCAAGTTTTTCAATACGTTCAATCAAGGAACGCAGTCTATCAGTGGCAATTCCGCCTACTTCAGCCATTTTTTCCTCCTTTAGTTAAATATTAAAAATTTTATTGTTTAAGAAGTTAACAAACTTGATTATATTTTACAAGTCATAATTTTTGTTATATATGATATAACAAAGAAACAAATGAAAGAGGAAAAACATGCCAGAAAATACACATACCAAGATTTTGGCGACCGTCGGTCCGGCTACGGCAACCAAAGAAATGCTTGAAAAACTTGTCGATGCCGGGGTTGATGCTTTTCGTTTTAATTTTTCACACGGAACGCATGAAGAACATGCCGAGCGCTACCGTGCCGTCCGCGAAATTTCCGAGTCGCGCGGACGCCACATTGCGGTAATTGCCGATATGCAAGGACCGAAGTTAAGAGTCGGACGGTTTGCCGGCGGCAAAATCAAACTTCAGTCCGGACAAACTTTTGTGCTTGATTTGGATGATAAACTCGGTGATGAAACACGGGTCAATCTGCCGCATAAAGAAATTTTCGCCGCAATCAAACCGGGAGATGTTCTTCTGTTAAATGACGGCAATATTGCTTTAGAAGTTGAAAGCTGTGATGAAAGCCATGCTGTCACAAAAGTTAAAGTCGGTGGCGAACTTTCTGACCACAAAGGCGTTAATCTGCCCAATATTAAGTTGCCAATTTCGGCTTTAACCGAAAAAGATAAAGATGATTTGGCTTTTGCTCTTGATTTGGGCGTAGATTGGATAAGTCTTTCCTTTGTGCAAAAAGCCTCAGACGTTCAGGAAGCCAAAGATTTGGTTAAAGGTCGGGCATTGATTGTTTCAAAACTTGAGAAACCAAGCGCAATTGACGAGTTGGAAGACGTCATTCGTCTTTCGGACGGCATTATGGTTGCCCGTGGCGATTTAGGCGTGGAATGCCCGATTCAGACTGTTCCGGTTTTGCAAAAACGGATTGTGTCAACGTGCCGTAAATATGCCAAACCGGTGATTGTGGCAACCCAAATGTTAGAATCAATGATTAGTGCGCCAACGCCGACCAGAGCAGAAGTTTCTGATGTGGCAACAGCGGTGTATGACGGCGCCGATACGGTTATGCTCTCAGCTGAAACGGCGGTCGGACAATATCCGGCAGAAACAGTTAAAATGATGCATAACATCATTGAGCAAGTAGAACATGATCCCAATTTTTACAATTGCATTAAAAACACGCCGCGCAGCTGTTGTGAAAGCGAATCCCAAGGGATTACTTATGCCGCAAGCGAACTGGCGCAAGTACTGCCGAATGTGGCGGCGATTGTAACCTTTACGGCTTCGGGTTTTACAACTTTTTCAATGGCAAAAGAGCGCCCAAATCTGCCGATTTTGGCAATTACGCCGAGCGAGGCTGTCGCCAGACAGATGGGTATTGTGTGGGGCGTGCGCAGCTACATTAATAAAGATGTGTTTTTGAGCTTTGATTTAATCGAAGAAATCGCCATTCGTTATGTTAAACAAAGCGGACTCGGAAAATCGGGCGATTATATCATATCAACCGCCGGTTTCCCGTTGGCACGCCGTGGCATGACCAATATGCTGCACACCATCCGCATACCATAAATTTTTATAATCTGAAACTCTACCGGCTTGTTCCGGTGGAGTTTCATTTTGTATTTTTAAAACAAAATTGAAAATAAACTTGTTTTTTATCCGTTAAGGTTAATTGTTGTTCACAAATATTAGTCATTTCGGCTTGGCTCATATTGGCAAAGTCGTATTGCTTTTCAATTAAGTTAAAACCTTTACCGCCGCCGATCTGATTGCGCAGATATATGTAACAAAAACTGTTTGGATTATCTTTATAAATCGACTGCAAAGCAGATAAAATATTCCGACAATAAGAAATCCCGATGTCAAGACTTGGGAAAGTGATGGGGGACTCATATTGTGGTTTTCCGTAAATCACAAGCATGGTTTGGTTATTATAAGGATCTCTGTTAACATAAACGGCGTTGTAAGTACCAAAAGAATCTTTTAAATAACCATCAGGGTTGCTTGCTTCAACAATACGCATACCCTCCGGTATGACATTTAGTTTTTGATAAAGCGGGATAAGGGAGAGATTTTTATCTGTTTCAAAATGAAATTCATATTGATACATATGTACAGTATTGATAAGTTCCGAAATCTGTGCCGCATGTTTATTAAGCTTATATTTCATCATCGCTCTGGAATAACCGGCGATAGCGCCGACCGAAAGAACACCAATTATAGCCAGCACCCCCAACATCTCCACCATAGACCGCCCATTTTCGCGCATAATATTCTCTCCAATTTGCAAAAAATACCTGTTTACGCGTCATTCTAAACCGTTTTTTTTTTTTGCAATTTTAAAGAGTCCGGTGGGGATAACTTGCAATCTATCGTCATGCCCCAATCCTCGTCATCCCACGAGGATACGTTAGTATCCGAGTTTAGGGATCTCTCAACAGACGCCTTAACCGCCGCACCTTCGCGCGTTGGCAGCGTGACGGGGAGGGGAGGTGCAACCACCGCCAAATCTCAAAAATCAAACAATAAAACCCGCTTTTCTCATTTATGAAAACACAAAAGTTTAACGTTTTACAATTGACAGGCATAAACAGGGGTGCTATCTGTATAAAAATAAAGGAAAGATTACAAAAATGATAGTCAAAAAAAACGGAATAAAGATTTATGAAAAGGCTGACTTTGAAGGTATGCGCAAAGCCGGAAAGTTAGCCGCCGAATGTCTGGATTATATCACGCCTTTTGTTAAAGTCGGCGTCACTACCGGCGAGTTGGACGATTTGTGCCGCGAATTTATCGTCAGCCATGGCGCCGTACCGGCTTGCTTAGGCTACCATGGCTACCCGAAAACCGTTTGCATTTCAATCAATCATGTGATTTGTCACGGTATCCCCGATTATGAACGAAAACTTGCCGACGGCGATATTTTAAATATAGACGTGACGGTGATTTTAGACGGTTGGTACGGCGACACCAGCCGCATGTATTATGCCGGCAAACCCAAACTCAAAGGCACTCGGCTTTGCGACGTCACTTATGAATGTTTGATGCGTGGCATAGATGCCGTTCGTCCCGGCGCGCATTTCGGCGACATCGGTGCCGTGATTGAGGAATATGCCCATAAATATGGCTATTCGGTGGTGGATATGTTTTGCGGCCACGGCTTGGGCAAAGTTTTTCATGACGAACCGAATGTGATGCATTGCGGCGTCAAAGGCACGGGACCGGTGATGGAAGAAGGGATGTTTTTTACCATTGAACCGATGATAAACATCGGCAAAAAAGAAGGGACGATTTTGGCAAACGGCTGGACGGCGGTAACGCGCGACCGCAGTTTGTCGGCGCAGTTTGAACATTCTTTGGGTGTGACCAAAGACGGCTGCGAGGTTTTCACTTTTTCTCCGAAAGGTTTGGATAAACCGCCTTATAAACTGGACTAGACATGAGCAAAAACGAAAATTCCGACACGCAAAACAAAGAAGACAAGCCGCATTATCTCGGGCATCGGCAACGCTTAAAAGAGAGGTTTTTGACCGATAATGGCCGCGCCATGCCGGATTATGAGTTGTTGGAATTGTTATTAACAATTGCCATCCCGAGAAGAGATGTCAAACCGCTGGCTAAAGAGTTGATTAAAAAGTTTGGTTCTTTTGCCGATGTCATCAATGCCAATCAAAACGATTTATTAGAATTCGGGTTAACCTTAAACACCATAATCGTATTTAAAATTGTCGTAGCCGCCGCGGTCAAAATGTCATGGCAAAACTTAAGCAGCCGCGATGAGCCGGTGTTAAGCAATTTTGATTATATGCTGGATTATTGCCGTACGGCGATGGCGCGGTTGGAAGTTGAAGAGTTTCGGGTTTTGTTTTTAAACGCCAAATTACAAATTATCAAAGAAGAAGTGATGCAGCGCGGCACGGTCAATCATGTCGCCGTCCACCCCAGAGAAGTCGTTAAAGCGGCATTAGATTGCGGCGCTGTTTCAATCGTGCTGTTTCATAATCATCCCGGCGGCAAAGCAAATCCCTCAGGTGATGACCGTGAAGTAACCAAACAAATTGTTGAGGCTTTGCGCCCGTTAAATATCAAAGTGCAAGATCATATTATCATTACCAGAGACAATTATTTCAGCTTCCGCAGCAATGGCTTATTAGGGTAGAGTAAGACAAATCAATCAGCCGGCAAATCTTTTGCAAAATTGTTTGATTTTCTTTAATTTTGCCGCTCTTTTCCATCGCTTTTTATTTCGTTTTATCTGCTTGCCATCAAGAAATAGATACTCCTTGAAATAATCTTGGAAAAACGGCGTATAAGTCAAATATCTAAACCACAATTCGGCTTTATGAACAAAAGGATTTATCCAAGGCTTATGTTTTTGCACATAATGTATCTGAACAGGTTTTTTCAAAGCTTCTTCAAATTCTTTTTTTGTTGCGGTGTAGGAAAAATTAAAAAGAATATTATCCGCGATAAACCAAGGTGTCAGAACCATGTTTTTAGGATGGATAAGCTTAATGTGCGGGTAACATACCTGCGATAATATTTCCTGTTCGGTTAGATGTAGATATGCATGGTATTCTTTTAAATAATCAAAGCATTTGTTTTCAATATTATCCTCGCGCATTTTCTTTAAGTTCATAATTAAATAACCGGCGCCGGTTAAAAAATGCATGTTATCATCGGTAATATCTTGTGAAAAAGGTTTGTGTTGAATTTCGTGTACCTGTTTAACACCGGCAAAATATTCATCAGTCGTAAAGTTGATATATTCTTTGGATATATCTCCTTCAAACACGACATCAACATCGGTTAAAATAATTTTATCCATATTGGGAAATTGTGTTTCCAAACATAATTTATATAAAATTTCAACCGGGTATTTAGTTAAATGTGCGTACTCTGAAAATTTATTGTTCATTTCCAAAAATTTAAGAGAGGCATTGGAAAACATTTCGACAATCTGTCGGATTTTATCCTGATTTTCTGATGAGATATCATTATGCATGATGAAAAGGTTATAAAAATGTTGTTTATCAGCATGCAAAAGCATGCTGTATATTGCCGGTCCGCTCGGAATGGCATAATTATTGTTAAACATCATGACAACAGGGATAATCATGGCAAAACCTTTTCAAAAATCTCTGCAATTTTTTTAGCGGCATGACCGTCGCCATATGGATTTACAATGTCAAGAATCCTTGTCTTGTTTTTATCTTGCGATAAAACAACAGTGGTTTGTTTTATAATTTTGTCTGTATCTGCACCGACTAATTTGGTAAATCCGGCATCAACGCCTTCTTGTCTTTCGGTTTCATAACGCATAACCAAAACCGGCGTGCCGAAAGTCGGCGCTTCTTCTTGTATTCCGCCGCTGTCCGTCAAAATAAGTTTAGCATTTTTCATCAAGCACACTAACTCCGGATAATCCAAGGGTTCGGTTAAAATAACGTTAGCAAATTTTTTAAGGCCATCAACCACCTTTCCCCGCACATTCGGATTTGGATGCACCGGAATAACAAATGTATGCTCCGGAAATTTTTGCACCAAATTCGTTAATGCTGCCAAAATGTTATCTAAACGATTGCCATGGTTTTCACGCCGATGGACGGTTACTAATACCAACTTGTCGTTGATATTAATTTTTTTAGCTGCTAAATTATGTAAAGCTTGTTTTTGAACGCTTTGGGGAATACAATTTAAAGCATCGATAACAGTATTTCCTGTTACTAATATATCAGTTTCTTGAATATTTTCTTGCAACAGGTTTTGTTTTGCTTTTTGGGTCGGTGCAAAATGAAAACGACAAATTCGGCTGGTCATTTGTCGGAGAGCTTCTTCCGGAAATGGTTCAAATAAATCAAAAGAACGCAGTCCGGCTTCCACATGAAAAACCGGAACTTTATGATAAAAAGCTGCCAAAGCGCCGCAAAAAACCGACATTGTGTCACCTTGTACGATTACCGCATCATAAATCGATTCGTCAAAAATGCTGTTAAGTTTTGTAAGCATTCGGGCTTGTAAATCGCTCAAAGATTGGTTAGGAGCCATAACATCCAAACTTATATCAGCCTTAATACCGAAAAATTGCAATGTCTGGTTTGACAACTCTTTTTGTTGTTCTGTGTTCAAAACCGTTATGTTATAATTTGCACTCTTTCGCAACTCCAAAATGACCGGTGCAAGTTTTATAGCTTCCGGTCGAGTTCCCAAAATAACGATAATGTTTTTCATTATAGCGAACTCCTAAGCAGGCATATTTTTTTATTTTTGGATAAGTTTAGGGTATACAACACAGATTCGCCTTTTAGCAAAGGTAGAGAATCTCCATTGATTTTTGAACGTTTTTTAAAACGTACGAGTTTATATCTACCAAAAGAAAATAAATTTTTTCTGGCATAAGCATCAAGCCATGAACCACTGAAATGGTGAATGGCATAATTTTCTTTTTTATCTTCCGGCGTACAAAAAAACCACCATGGAAAAATGGTACATTTTTCAGTCAAAACGGTTTTTTGCGTACCGTCATAAGGCTTATTCAAATTAAAGTTTTTTTGAAAATAACGACTAATGCGGGAAGTGTTTGTCGTTTGATCCATTTTTCCGTTTTTAATAAACGGAATATGGTCGTATTCTGCCAACAAATCTTGAATGATTTTTTGCTTTGGTTCGGCACCCATTAAAGCCGTTATGGGAGAAAAGTTCCCCTCATAGTTTTCATATCCGCTGACAAATTGCAAATGACGGAATTGTTCAAGGCTTTGAGTTACTTCCAAATCGGTGTCAAAATAAAATCCTCCCTCATTAAAAAGCGCATATAAACGTAAGTAATCCGAAACAAAAGCCCATTTTTTATATTCAAAAGCTTGAGAAACATAAAGGTTATCAATCTTTTTTAAGGATTCGTTATTCCATTCTTTAATCTCATAATCTGGACAATACTTTTTCCAGCTTTCTATACATTTCAAAACAAGTTCCGGTTTCGGCTTATCGCCAACCCAAACATAATGAATTTTTTTAGGGATCATTTTTTACCACCTGTATCTTTATCATAAACAATAAACCAACGTTTGATTTAGTATAAGAGTACTATAAAGCACAAAGTAACTATTTGTGTTTTTTCTTATGCTTATCCACAAATACTTTTTTTTAAAATAATAAAAATCAAACGTTCGTTTAATCCTTATGTCCTTTGAATAAACGACGTTTTAAACACTTGATTTTTGCTTTTATAAAAATTCTTATCCAGGCGTTGCTTTTTAAGAGTTCATATCTTTTCCGGTTTTGTACCTTTTTAAAATCTGCTTTGGAAACATTCCACTCTTGAATTATGCGCGCAATTTCAGAACAACCGCGCCGGAAATAAGACCACGGCAATCTGCAGCAAGATTCATATAAAGCATGTATTTCATATTCTGGATTAAAAATTTCCGGTTTGTTTTGACGTATAATATTTATGCATTTTTCAGCAACTTTTATGTAAGCAAAATCTCTTGGTTCGCCTTTATTAAAATTTGTTTTTGTAATAGAACTTTCATTGTTTCTGTTCCAGTGATACAAATTTTGGCTGCAAAGATAAATTTTATCAGCATGGCTTAAAAGGCTGATTTGAAAGATTCTGTCTTCCGCGACAAAACCTTCTCCGAACCGAATATTGTTTTGTCGGATAAAGTCGGTTTTTATGAGTTTGCCCCAAGGGCTGATAAAAAAAGCACAAGCTTCTTTATCAACCGTATATAATTTATCAACATACCAGTTTCGGGGAGATTGTTTACCGTCCTTATCCACAAACCAATTTGCAAAAACAGCGGGCGTTTGATATTTTGTTATCAAATCATAAAGCGTTTGCATAGCTGCCGGCTCATAGTGGTCATCATTGTCAATAAAAGCAACATATTCGCCGGTTGCTGCATCAATTCCGGCATTGCGCGATGAACCGGGGCCGACATTGTTTTTGTTTTCAAGCAGTACAATCCGTTGGTCTTTTTTCTGCATATTCTTTATCAAATTGGTGGAATTGTCTGTTGAACAATCATCAACGCAAATCAGTTCAATGTTGGCATAAGTTTGCTTTAAACAAGAATCGATTGCTTTTTGAAGCCACGCCTCGGCATTATAAACCGGAACAATAACAGAAATTTTCGGTTGCTTCATTTTGTGGCTTCCTCTTGAATCACGTTTCTTAAATCCGTCACAAAACGGGTAATGTTATGTGTTTGACGAATATAATCAATCGCCGCTTTGGCTTTTTGTGCATATAAAGCGTCATCTTCCATAAGTTTTTTGACTGCCGGTATAAATTTTTCCACGCCGTCAAAACCATCGCCGGAAATTTCGCCGACAAATTCGCCAAACTGTGCGGCCAGATTCTCACGTTCTAAATCGGCAACCAATACAGTGCCGTAAGACAACGCCTCCAGCCATGAAATCGGGATGCCTTCCCAAATGGCGGTACTTAATAAAATGCGCGATTCTTTAATCAGCTTTTTCTTTTGTTCGCCGTCCACGTGACCGACAAAATGCAGGTTGGGAATATCGCCGTTCATATAAGGCGCCAACATTCTTTTATTGTCATTTTGGTATCTGAAAAACTGCCCTAAAACATAAAACTCATATTCCGGCATTCTTTTGGCAACCTCACAAAACAACCAACAGCGTTTTTGTGCTTCCAGCCGACCTAAAAAGATAATTTGCTTTTTCTTTTTGGTAATATCAAAATTAAAGTCAAAATCTATATCGACCGGATTGGGTAAATATTGGATAGGCGTATTGCGGGGCAAATTATATAAATCAATAGCTAATGGGTTTAAGGAATACCCTTGTGAAATAAATTTTATCCTTCCTTGTTCTGCCAACGCATGCACGGTATCATAAATTTTTTGATTATAAAAACAAGGGTCTTTAATAGATTGCATGGTATCAATGGTTTGCTCCCAGGCTGATTTCGGCCGCGGATCTTGTATCCATAATATCAGACGTTTGTTTGCATCCGGTTCATGTTTTAAAACAAAATCACTTGTCAGTTCAATGGAAAGATATAAGTCATAATTTCGTTTTTTAAGCCAGCGGCGTGCCAAAAAATTGTTGCGAGGAATGCGGTACAAATCTACATTGTCTTCATGAAATTTTTGTGCCCAAAATTTGTGTTTTGATTTTCCGAGCAGAACGTCTATTTGAATATCTTCATCGGGAATATATTTAGCGATATATTTACGGGCCAAAAAGCCGTAGCCGCCGAAAGCGGTTTTAGCGCCACCGAAAAATTCATCAATCAGCAAACCGACTTTGATTTTTTTATTTTGAATTTCTTGGTTTAATTTATTATACTTTTGCCAAACATTTTTTAACTTATTGCGGCACTCTTTCATCCAGGGTTTCTTTTGGCCAGTATAATGGATAACAACTGCATCTTTGCGTTTAGGTCTTTCAGCCCGGACATTTTCAGAAGTAAAATTATAAATGCTGTCGATTTCTTTTATCTTGTTTTTAAATGTAATGTTAATAACATCTTGATCCTGATATTTAATTTTTCCGGTCAAGTTTTCCGTGTTTTCAAAAAGTTTTTGCACCATATTGTCTTCGCGGATTTTCTTTAAATTCAGAAGTAAAACGCCGGCATTTACATACAAATCATCTTCTTTAAAACCGATTTTTGCTTTATGGCCTTCTTTTTCAATACATAAATCACGCACGCCGGCAGCATAAAAGCCCTCAAGAGGAATATTCCAAAGGTTTTTCAATGAGCCGTTCACTGCCAAATCAGCGTCAAGATAAAGAACTTTATCCAGTTTCGGAGCAATATCGGCGATAACATAACGAAAATACGTTTCAATCGTGATGTACGGAATATTGAGCTTTAAATTTTTAAATAAATTTTCATCCGGACAAATATAAGAGATTTCCCAGTTTTTATATTTTTTCTTTAATTTTTCAACCTGTTGTTTGCTTTTTAGAGAAAAATCCCGGCTCAAAATAAAGAAATGAAATTGTTCGTCTTTATTATTTTCCAAAACAGAAACAATGGAAACACATAATTGTTCGGCATAAGTATCATTAACGGCAAAAAATATGTTCATCCCTTGTTCTCCTTCATGATTTTATGATATTTCCAATAACGCAGCGGGTTATGACCGCGCCAGTGCAATAAACCTTTTTGCTGTAAATCGCGCAATTCTTCGGCAAAAGCCTTATACATCAGCGGCTTAAGCGCACTGTCGGCGCATTCACAGCGTTTAAGCTGCTGCTTTAAGATATTGGGCACCAGCTTACGGCGGATAAGCTTAAATTCATTTTTAAGAGCTTCCGACGAATAAACCTCATAAATAAAACCAAGCCCGGCATGGTAGTCTTTTATTTGTTGAGGATTGTTTTTTTGGTGTGAAATGGAAGCCTCGTTGATGCGGTAAAAATAAAGCGGCTCATCAATAATCACGGTTTTCGGTTTTCTCGCCATCACGGCAAATGTGTGCGGATAATCCTCAAAGTGGATTTTGGGAATAAACTCAAGCCCGTTTAACAATTTCCGCCGGTAAAACTTCGTCCAGACATTAAAACGGATTTTATGCTTTTTACGAAAGCAACTCTTAAGCGGGAAAGATGTTGTTTTGCTTTTTAATTCTTTTGTATCAAAATGGATAACCTTTGGCATTTTTTCTTTTATTTTAGCATAAGAAAAACAAACCAGATCAGCATTGTTCGTTTCTGCTAAAAAATGTGCAAGCTCCAGGCATTGCGGATGTATGGCATCATCAGAATCTACAAAATAAACGTATCTGCCGCACGCTTCTTTTAACCCGTTGTTGCGAGCCATGGAAAGCCCTTGATTGCTTTGTGTGACAATTTTAACACGTTGGTCTTTATCTGCATATTGGCGCAAAATTTCAGGACTGTTGTCGGTTGAGCCGTCGTTAACACAAATAACTTCAAAATCCTTAAATGTTTGTGCCAAAACACTATCCAAACATTCATTTAAATATTTTTCCACATTGTAGACCGGAATAATAACAGATATTTCAGGCATTTTCCCTCTGCAACAAACGGACGTTAAATCTTTATTGTTTTTAAAAAAAGTATTTGTGGATAAGCATAAGAAAAAACACAAATAGTTACTTTGTGCATTATAGTACTCTTATATTAAATCTAACGTCCGTTTGATTGACAATATAGACTTTAGTCTATCTTTTCAAAAAAGCATAAAGTGTCGGCAAACTAATCCCGATTTGTCTGGCAACCTCGGCTTTAGGTACATGTGCACTCAACAGGTCGAATATTTTCTTTTCTTTACCGTCAATAATATGCTTTTTATTTTTGCTTCCGTTTTGTCGTCCGAGTTTTTTACCGTTAGCTTTAAGCCGAGCCAACGCTTCTTTTGTACGTTGCGAAATCAGGTTGCGCTCAATTTCGGCAGAAAGCGAAAAAGCAAAAGCCAAAACCTTGCTCTGAATATCAATTCCCAATCTAAAATTATCTTTAATTGTCCAAACTTGCGATTTTTTTTGAATGCAAATGTTTAAGATAGCCATAATTTGTAAAAGACTGCGCCCCAAGCGCGAAATCTCCGAACAAATCAAAATATCACCGGATTTAAGTCTTTGCAGCAATCTTCCGAGTTTCCGTTTTTTTAAGTCCGCTGTGCCGCTGATGGTTTCGCATACCCAATGATCAATTTTGATTTTGGCTTTCTCACAAAATTTATTGATTTCGTATTTTTGATTTTCTGCCGTTTGTTTATCGGTTGAAACTCTGACATAACCGTATATCATAAATAACTCCTTTTTATAAAATGGTTATAAAAAAAACACCCAGTGTTTTTCTGGATGTCGTTTTTATAGCGTAAATTAACCTGTACGATGTATGAAAATACGTCTAATGATTTTCGGTATTTATATGTTCTAGCAGAGTTTCCAATTCAGCATAATTTTTGACTTCGGGAATCCATTTCAAATCTTCCGGTAAATCCGTTGTAAATTCGCAGCGGAAACGCACCGGCTGCGCCCCGACATTGATGGCGGCATACTGGTTGTAAATCCGGTCGTCGACCAAAACCGTTTCTTCCGCTTTAAGGCCGTATTTTTCAAAGCAACTTTTAAGCATGTCTTCTTTGGCAGTATCATGCATGAACTTGCCGTGCTGGACGCATTCGATTTTAATAATGTCTGCAACCGGCGCCAACAGCTTGTTTAAGAGTTTCTTTTTGGTTTCAACGTCAAAGGTGGCAGACATCGTAAACTGTTTGTAGCCGAGTTCGTCAAATTTTTTAATGGCCTCAACCGCATTTGGGTATAACGGTCGGTTGCAAAAAAAATCCGGCGAATGGCAAAAATCATAATCAAGTTCCGTTCCAAGCGTCGGATGTGTTTTGAGTTCCAAAGCGCCATATTTGGGGTCAATCGGCAGAACTTTCGGCAACTCTTCCCATTTGATATTGCCGAACATTTCTTTATACTTTGGGTGTTTGGTCAAAAAGTTGTAATAAGCATAATTAAGGTTAGCCAATACCCCGTCCACGTCCCAAAAAATATTTTTAATTTTCATATTTTGCTCCTCAAAAACAAACACCACAAAGATACCTGAAAATAAGAAGAAATCAACAAAAAAATGCCGGAAACACTTTCCGGCAAAACTAAAAACTGGCGCGCTCTGGGCGATTCGAACGCCCGACCCACAGCTTAGAAGGCTGTTGCTCTATCCGGCTGAGCTAAGAGCGCAAATATTTTTATAAATCAAACAGACTTTTGGCATATTTTAGATTGATTGTCAATAGATTTTCTTAACCGTTATGTTTTCTTTGCATACCACTTTGTAAACGCTGCCGACGCTTTTTGATTGTTTTGGCTTTTTCGACCGAAAAACCAAATTTCCCGAGTTGGCGTCCGAGTGTGTAGTAAAAGCCATGAGCATAAGCAAGCAATCCTGCTTTTTCCAAATGTAAAGCACCTGTTTTGTCAATGTATTGATCGTCGACGTTAACAGCCAAAACCTCAGCCAGAAACATATCATGTGTGCCAAACGGACGGATTTCTTTAACTTTGCATTCCAATGAAATTGGTGCTTCGGCGATTTGCGGCGCTTTGATTTTTGCACAAGGCGCTGCTGTTAAATGACAGGCTTTGAACTTATCAATATCCCGTCCGGATTTCACCCCGCAAAAGTCCGTAGCTTTAGCCAAGGCAAGATTAGGCACATTAATCACAAATTCTTTATCTTGAGATATAATTTCATGTGAAAGCCGTGATGGCCGGATAGACACATATGTCAAAACCGGATTAGTGCAGACAATACCGGTCCAGGCGGCTGTCATAACATTGGGTTTTTTGAGTGTACCGGAAGAGATTAACGCCGGTGGCAGCGGCGCCAATAAAGTACCTGCCGACCAAGTAATTTTTGCCATAGCTATATCCGTTATTTACAGTTTCAAAAGTTTCAAAATATCTTTAACCAAGGCATCATCCAAACTGTAATAAATGGTTTGAGCGCTTCTTCTGGTTTTAACCACTTTTGCTTTCCTTAAAACCGCCAAATGCTGCGACAATGCCGATTGGCTTAAACCAACCAAATCTTCCAATGCCCCGACGCTCAATTCGCCTTTTTTTAGGTGGCATAATATATCCAGTCTTTTAGCGTTTCCGATAGCTTTTAAAATAATTGATTTTGATAAAATATCTGAAGTATTCATTTTGTTTCTCCCCGGAAAATCAATATTATAAAACTAATATATAATTCGGATAAAAAAAATTTATATAAAGCTAATGGGTATATATTAGAGGGTATAACTCTTACACACAAAATTATGATACAACAGATTATATTAGTCAATATTATAATTTAAATTAACATGCCGCGATTTTGCATTGCCAATATATAAATGATGTAATAACATCATCAAAGGGAGTACCAAAAATGAAACATGAAGAATTTGAAAATTTGAGTTTTGAAGAAGCTTTGCAAAAACTTGAAAACATTGTTAAAGATTTGGAAGGCGGCCGCATAAAGCTTGATGATGCGGTTGAAGCTTATGAAAGAGCCGTCGCCTTAAAAAGAATTTGTGAAGACAAATTGCAAAAAGCACAGTTAAAAATTGAAAAGATTGAAACTTCTCCGACCGGAGAACTTTTGTTGCAACCTCTAGATAAACCGGAAGAATAATGACAGATATTAAAGAAATTTTAAAAGAATATTCCACACGTTTTAATGCCGAAATTGCCCCCTTGTTTGATGGTGCAAATGGTCCTGAAGCCCGTGTGGTTGAAGCAATGAAATATTCGGTTATGAACGGCGGAAAACGCCTGCGACCCTATTTGGTTTATGAAACGGCGGGGCTTTTTGGTAAAACGTTTGCGCAATCTTTCCACGCGGCAGTTTCTTTAGAGATGTTGCATTCTTATTCATTAATACATGATGATTTGCCGGCAATGGATAATGATGACCTGCGCCGTGGCAAACCGACCTGCCACAAGCAATTTGATGAGGCAACGGCAATTTTGGCGGGCGATGGTTTGCTCACTTATGCTTTTGAAATTTTGGCCAAAGCGGATTATTCGGCCGATGTCAAAATTGAATTAATTCGTTTGTTGTCGCAAGGTGCCGGTGCGTTCAAAGGCATGGTTGCCGGCCAAATGTTGGATTTGTATGCTGAAAAAATCTCGCAGCCGGAAAATCCTTTAACGCTTATCAGCCATATAGAAGAAATGAAAACCGGCTGCCTTTTAAGCTATGCCTGCCAAGCCGGTGCGGTTCTCGGCGGCGCAAATGCTGATGAACGCAAAAGTCTGGTAGATTATTCCCGTAAGATCGGCATAGCATTTCAAATTGCCGATGACATTTTAGATGCCGAAGGCGATCCCCAATTGGTTGGTAAAACATTAAAAAAAGACAAAGACCAAAACAAGCTGACATTTGTTAGCTGTTACGGGGTGGAAAAGGCTCGCCGGATTTCAGCGGATTTGATCACTCAAGCCATTGAAATTGTGTCTGTTTTTGGCAATAAGGGTGAAAATTTGCAAGCCTTGGCACGGTTTATTATTGAGCGTAAATTTTAGATACCAATTGTTACATTTTTGTTACAATTTCGTGTTGCATTCATACATAAATTATGCTATATTTAAAACATAATATAATTATGAATGAAAGGAGGGATCCGATGATGAGTATGCAGAACAAAACTTTCGGGCAGCAATTTTTGGAAGTTTTGAATGTCGCCAAAAATGATAAGTCAAAAATGTTTATGCTCTTACGCTCAACTTTGGAAAAAATAAATCCTTTTCCGTCGGAAAAAGTCAATTTTTCGGCTGTGATAAATCAAGTAACAAGCTTGGAAAGCATCGCAGCAATGAAAGCAGCAAAAGCCGGCTTTAATGCTCGTCATGGTGCCTATATGTTTGCCGAAGATTACATTTATTTATCAGCAAAAGTGTACAAAGATTTAGGTTTGGGGGATATTAAAGCTTTTAAACGTGATTTTTCTGCTTTTGTACAGAGTGAAAAAACACCGGCACGGATGAATGTAAAAGAATCAATCCAAGTTGGTTAAGCAAATCTTAAAGTTCATTTTATAAAATCTCCGGTAACAAAATCGGAGATTTTTTTATGCAGTATATTGGTATAATGACAGGCAATTCTTTAGATGCCGTTGATGTCGTTTTAAGCGATTTTAGCGGCGATTCCATTCAAGACAAGGCTGCCGGCACAATACCATATCCGCAAAAGTTACGCGAGCAGATTCTTCATTTGCGCAGCATGGTTAAAACCGCCAAATCAGATATGAAAGAGCTGGCATCCGACCCCGATTTTATCAACATTATCAATCAGTATTCCGCTTTTGTTGCCGAAGCGGTTAAACATTTTTTGAGTGAAAATAAAATTCAGCCGTCGACCGTACGGGCAATCGGCTTTCACGGTCAGACGCTGGATCATTTTCCGCCATCGGTAGCAGGTGATAAAAAAGCTTATACATTACAAGTCGGCAATGCACAATTATTGGCTGATGCGGTCGACATACCGGTGGTGTATGATTTTCGTTCTGATGATATATTTTTAGGCGGCGAGGGGGCGCCGTTAGCGCCGGTGCATAATTTGCATTTGGTAGATTCGCTAACAAATATCAATAAGCATACGATAGCTTTTTGCAACGCCGGCAATACCGGAAATATTGCCTTGATAAATAAATTAAAACAACAAATCATCGGCTGGGATTCCGGTCCGTTTAATCATTTTCCGGATATGCTGGCGCAGCGTTTTTGGAACAAAAACTGTGATGAAAACGGCACAATCGGCACGCGGGGAAAAATCATCAAAGAAATTGTCCAACAATTTTATTCTTCTTCGACAATAGATAAAAGCAGCCGAAATTTTTATGAACAGTACCCGCCGAAATCTTCCGATCCGCAATGGTATAAACTGCCTGACTTGTCCAACGCATATAAGCCGGAAGATATTTTGCGCAGTGCGGAATATTTCAGCGCTTATACCTTGGCATTAAGTTTGCGTTTTGTGCCGCGGGATATGCCTATGCCCGAGCATATTTTATTATTCGGCGGCGGTTGGCAAAATCCGTTGCCGCGGGAAGATTTTAGGCATATTTTGCAAGATAGATTTTTGCCGGTTGCTTTGGATTCGCATACAAAAATTTTCAGCGAAATTTTTTCGCGTTTTAAAACCCCGCCGCAAATAAAATCAAGTGATGAATACGGCATCAGCGGTCATTATATGGAAGCGCGTATTTTTGCCGATGCCGCGCGTTGTTATGTGGAAAAAATTCCGTTTTGTTATCCCCAAATTACCGGATGCTCCAAACCATGCGTTTGCGGTGTTTGCTGCCATCCTAGGGATGATGATAAACGTTTGTGGTCGCGGGCAGCCAAAGGGTGGTAAGAAAATACTTGACATTTTCAATACATATTATTATTGTCATATTTATAAAAATTAAACAGTTGATTTTTTCTGTTTATGAATAAATAATATAACGAAATTTAATTTAAGGGATTAAGAAAATGTTTTTGACTTTATGTTTGCTGGTAAGTTTGTTTTTTGTAAAATCAGCCATGGCGAATCCGGCGTGTGCGGTGTGCACGGTTGCGGTTGGCGCTTCATTGGAAATTGCCCGCAGCCTTGGCGTGGATGACAGCGTTGTCGGCGTTTGGGCCGGCGCGTTCTTGGTTTTGTTGGGCTATTGGACGATAAAATGGTTTGATAAAAAAGGATGGTGTGTTTCCAAATGGCGCAATCCGACAATTTTGATTGTGTCTGTGGCGATGATTGGCTTTATGTATATCAGCGAGCTGGAATATCATGCCGAGGTGATAGGCATTTTATATCTTGATCCGTTTTTGTTCAGCACCCTGGCCGGTGCGGCGCTGATGATTCTTTCTTCGGATTTTTACCAGTGGATGAAAGCCAAAAACGGCGGGCATGCTCATTTTCCGTTTGAAAAGGTTGTGGTGCCGGTGTTGGCGCTGACTTTATTGAGTGTATATTTTAATTATTTTCCGCTTTGCGAACATGCCGGCGGGGATTTGTATACTTTCTAAAAAACTAAAAAAGACCGGGCTGAAAACCGGTCTTTTTTATTTAAACCACAATCTGAAAGTAAAGGTGTCTGCCTCTTTGGTAAAACCGCGGCACATATCATCAATTTTTGTAAAACTCAGATTGCGGATGCAATTATTCCCGCTGCAATAGTTTGGACCGCGGTATATTGTCTGCTTCTGATCAACGTGCGGGGTTCCGCCAAAAGTTTCCAGATACCATAAAATATCGCCGTTTTCTTTAGCTGCATTAATTGTATTGCGGCAGATTTCCACATTATTGCCGCTATCATTATTGTTTAATTGCATTTCAACAAAAATGGCATTTTGATAATTTGCGGTAACATAATTATTTCCTATAACAGCAATATGCATCCGGTTCTTAAAGATATCGTAAATATAGTTGGAAGTTTGACTGTCAGTCATTTCTGTCGGGATCAGGTTTAATTTAATAAAAGTTCCGGTTACGAAGTTAGTGTAATATGAATTGGGAAAATTAAACTGTCCGGCATATTGTGCCGCTGCGTTAAAAATCGTTGTCAGCTGTTCGGCTTGTTTATTGAGTTTATACTTAAACATCGCCTTGGAATAACCGGCAATCGCGCCAACCGACAGCACACCGATAATTGCTAATACCCCGAGCATTTCAACCATACTTCTACCATTTTCACGCATAATTTTCTCTCCAAATTGCAAAAAATACCTGTTTACGCGGTATTCTAAACCGTTTTTTTTTTTTGCAATTTTAAAGAGTCCGGTGGGGATAAGTTTCTACTTATTACTTACTGTCATGCCACGAGCTGACAGCGTCGGCGAGTTTAGGCATCTCTTCTCCATACGTGCAACAGACGCCTAACCTTGAGTGCTAACGCACTCTCAAGGCGTGACAATGTTGTATCATCACCCCACGAGGATGCGTTAGTATCCGAGTTTAGTAGTATCCCCAAGCATTTAATTAACTTTGTAGATTTTATAAATTCCCGGTTTTAAATAGCTTATAATATTTATAAACCGAACCATTAGGAACCGTCCAGCTAAAATCTTTTTGCATGGCATTGATAGTCATCAGATGCAGCACATTTGGTGTTGTGTAAAAACATTTCAAAGCTTTATACAAAGTATCGGCATACGCATTAATATTATTCTTAAATTTTTGCGCTTTGGCATTTGAGCCATAAACTCGTGCTTTTTGTGTGAAAAACACTTCTGTCCGAAAACCGTTTTCATGATCGTTGATTGTATCAACCAACCCACCCGTAGACATGGCAATGGGAAGACTGCCTTTAGCCATAGCCTCCATTTGCGTCAAACCGCAGGGTTCAAAATGCGACGGCATCAAATAAAAATCAGCCGCCAACTGCAAAGCATAGGCAAACTCATCGCGATAGCCGCGAAAAACGAAAATCCGCTCAGCAGCTTTAGGCGAAATTTTCTGAACCTCGTTTTTTAATTTTTGTAGCAATTGATATTGCTCAACATCTCCGGCGCCGCCCAAAACAAAAATCGGCGGTTCTTGAGCCTTATTGGTCTTATTTTTAATTATTTTTATAATAGCCTGAGCGGCAATATCATAACCTTTTTGCTCAACCAAACGGCTGGTGGCACAAACAAAAGGAATTTTATCGGCTTTTGCTGCTAATTTTGAAATATCCTTAAACTGATACACATCAATCAGCGGAATAGTTTTCTTTTTATATTCATCAGAGGTTGCCAATTTTGACAACAGGCGAATACACTCTCTTTTGTTACTTAACTTTTTATCCAAACTGTTTTCATCATAAACCTTAAATTTAAAACCTTGAAAATATTCATTAATATGTTCAATTTTTTTAAGATTTGGAGAAATAAGTTTTTTATCATAACCATTAACAATGCCAAAAAATGTCTGATGATTTTTACGAATTTTCAACACATCGCGAAAATCCAACCCAAAGCCAAGCTCTTTAGAAACTTCTTCCATATAATTTCGAGATACGGTAACAACTCTGTCCGCCAAATGAAAACTGCTGGAAGCCTGATTATAACAATCATAAACAATTAAAGTGTTGGTTGCCCGCGGGTTTGCATTTTTAACAGCTTTGGCATTTTTAAAAACCAAAGCTGTATTATGTTCATATAACGAATTTAAAAGGCGCGCCGTATTGGCAAAATCCCATCCTTGATAGCCGAGATGATGCGCGATATGAATAATAGGTATATTTTGCAAAATTTCAGATGTTTGCATCGCAATGGCGCCAAAACAAGAACGAACAATAGCGTCATATTTACATAACCCGGCTAAAGCGCCGCTGTGCCAATCATTGGTAATAATGATATTTGGGCAGTCAATACCGCTGACTTTTTTCTCAACGCATTCTTTTAACAACAAATACACCGCCTTTGAAAAAAAAGCAAAGCGTTCAACTTCATTAATGTGATATTCGTTTAAAATATAACAACCGTCTTGAGTTGACGGGTTGCTCGGATGCGGATTTATAGAAAAAAAACGGCTATTGGCAACAAAAATATAATCGACGCCGTTAAGATGTGCTTGATAAAACTCAACATTATAATTTGTCAAAGATTTACGCTGATTTAAAAATGGCACTTTTAATGTTTTTATCTTCTTGATTTCAATGGCATTGCTTTCAGCACCTTGATAAATCATACCGTCAACGGAGGCTTTTTTCTTGCCGGTGTTTCCGATATACATTGGCGTAACAATAGAAATCTGATGATTTTGCTTGCCAAACGTCGCGTTAAAATTTTCCGGCAATTCTGATGCAACCATACCCAAACCGCCCCACTTCATAAACGTGGCTGTTTCGGCAGAAAGCATCCATGCATTTATTTCATTAATCTGGGGCCATGGTTTTTTACCCAAACATTGATTTTTTCCGGCTTTTTGAATGGCCGCTAAATAAGGGTTGCTGGCAGCTTGAAAAACATTAAAAACTTTTCTTTTATTAAAACCTTCCTGTAAAAAACCTGCCGCCGGGGTTGTTGTTTTATCAATATTCATTATAGCCTCTTATACATAACATGTCAAATAGTATAACAGCATTATTTGAAAGGACAATATAAAAAACACTTAATCTCTTGACTTGTGAATGATTAATCACTAAGTTACTTCTTAAGAAGATTTTTATATTTATATATCAATACAATGGCAAATTAAAAGAGGGATAAATGCAAAAGGGACACAAATTTTTTAACAAAAAACAAGAAATGCATGAAACGTCAAAAGAAGAAGAAATCATGCAAAATTCTGAAGAAGAATCTGTTCTAGAAACAGAAACTGAAAATAAAGAAACTTCCGAAGATGCATTAAACGAAGAAACTGCGTCAAAAGAAGACAATGCAAAAGTTATAAAAGCGTTGGAAGAAGAAAATCAAAAGTTAAAAGATGAGTTTTTACGAGCATTGGCAGAAACGGAAAATGTTAAAAAAAGATGCGCATCAGAAATTGAAAAAAACAATAAATATGCCATATCGTCGTTTGCTAAAGAGCTGTTAATCATAGCAGATAATCTGGAACGGGCGTTGTCGGCAGGAAAAGAGGAAAATCAGCCTGGGTGCGAATCAATCCTTAAAGGGGTTGAGCTCACTCAAAATGAACTTTCTCACGTTTTTGCCAAATTTGGAATTGTGCCAATGTCGGATATTGGCAAAGTTTTTGACCCCAATTATCATCGAGTCGTTCAAGAAATAGAAGATAAAGACAAGCCCAATGGTACTATTGTTGCACAGTTGCAAACCGGTTATTTAATCAACGGCAGAATCTTGCGTGAAGCGATGGTTGTTGTTACAAAGGGCGGAAAATAAGCCGGCAGTATTAACCCTGAAAATAAAAAAGCTGCAATTTTGCAACAATCTTGTGAAGTAACGCAAAATTGTAGTTTTTTTATTAAATTTATTTGTATATACTCCTGCCCATGAGGAAATTAAATCTATACATATTAAAGCAAACGGCGGCAGGCTTTTTGCTGGTTTCATTTTCTTTGTTGGCTATGTTATGGCTGACACAGTCTTTGCGTTTTGTGGAAATGGTGACCAACAAAGGCTTGCCATTGCATTTGTTTGTTGAGCTTACATCGCTTTTAATGCCTCGCTTGTTTTCAATCTTATCGCCGATTGCGTTGTTTGCCGCCGTGATGTTTGTATACAACCGCATGCTGACCGACCGAGAACTGGTGATTATGCAAGCCGCAGGCATCAGTCCTTGGCACAATGCCAGAGCTGTCATATATGCAGGTCTTATATTAACGCTTTTTAGTGTTTATGTGCAAAACGTGGCAATTCCGGAAGCCGAGAACAAATTCCGAAACCTGGAATGGGAAATCAAAAACAATGTATCGCATTTAATGTTTCGTGAAGGCGAATTTACATCTGTACAACCAAACCTAACGGTTTTTATTTCAAAACATGAAAAAGATGGCGCGGTAGCCGGCATTTTACTTAATGATGAGCGTAATCCGGAAAATAAAATAACCCTTTCGGCTGAAAAAGGGCGGATCGTGTACACGGACAATGGCCCGCGTGTGATTTTGGTTAAAGGCGTCCGACAGGAAGTCAGCCGCGACGGTTCAAATTTTTCATCATTAAAATTTGATCGTTATTCGGTTGATTTAGGACAGATGGGTTCCAAAAAAATTAAAGAGGCTTCTGTCCGTGAAAAAACATTATGGGAGCTTTTGAATGCAGATAAAGATGCAAGTCTAACGCCGGAAGATATGCGAAAGTATATTGTAGAAGGGCATCGGCGTTTAGTCACGCCGTGGTATAATTTGGTGTTTGCGCTGCTGGCTTGTACAGGTTTGCTCATCGGTAACTTTAATCGTCGCGGACAAACAAAAATTATCAGTATGTCAATTTTGATTATGGTTTTAGTACAAGGGGCTGATTTAATCATTACCAACCTTGCCGGTCGATCTTTATATTTTCTGCCGATGTTGTATCTAAATTGTTTTGGCCCGATGCTGATTTGTATTTACCTGCTTTTGTTTTATAACCCGTTTTTCTTTCGAAAACGTCGTCTGGAAGAAAAGAGTGCCTTAGTATGAATAAAAAGAACAAAACAAGCGCCGCATTTTTTTTGGGATTGATTTTATTAAGTCAAAACAGTTATGCATGGTGGCCGTTTGAAACCGAACATGAACCGATTGCCGGCGAAGTTTTGCATGAAGATAAAACCCCGCCGTTTGTAAAGGTTGAACCGGCACGTAATATTACCGATGTTTTTCCGGGCAGTAAAAAAACAAACAATGAAGATGCTGAACCAAATATTTATTTTAATGCCGACGAACTGATAAATCACGATAAAGAAAAAATTATTGAAGCTGTGGGTGATGTCGTTGTTAAACGTGAGGCAATGACGGTTTATGCCGACCGGTTAATATATTATCAACTGGAAGATAAGATTGTAGCCATCGGCAATGTCCGCATGGAAGAAGAAAACGGCAATGTCGTTTATGCCGACGAAGTTGAAATGCAAGATAAAATGAGCCGGGCCGAGATGAACAAAATCAAAGCGATCTTGCAAGATGAAAGTTTGATTTGGGCAGAAGAATTTCGCAAAAAAGAAAATGATAATAAGGTTATGCGCAAAGCAATTTACACGCCTTGTGATATTTGCGAAGGCGAAGAATCTCCGTTATGGCAGCTGCGTGCCCGTAAGGTAACGCACGATGCCGAGAACAAAAACATTAACTATAATGATGCGTTTTTAGATATAAAAGGCATTCCGGTTTTATACACGCCGTTTATGTCGCATCCTGATCCGACAGTAAAAAGGCGCTCCGGTTTTTTAACGCCGAGTATCGGCAGCAGCAATTATTTAGGCGGCACATTGCAGGTTAATTATTTTTGGGCTGTTAACGACCAAACAGATGTTTTATTTACGCCGATTTTTAATACCGATAAAAATCCGGTATGGGGAGGTTTGTATCGTCAATACTTTAATAAAGGATATGTCGAAATGGAAGGCACATATCTTAAAGATGATGATAAAAACAGACCGGACAATCGGGGGAATGTGTTTGCTTTTGGTCGTTATGAATTAAATGATTTTTGGGTTTTTGACACCAATATTAATTATGCTTCCGATGGTTTATACCTCAAGGAATTAGATTTAGAACACGACGACGATGCCTGGCTGACATCAAATGTCCGTTTACAACGCTTTGAAGATCGTGATTATGCTTCAATTGAGGCTTATTATTACAAACTCATCAGTTATGATTTAAGACGCAGCAACCGTGCCGAGTATGAAAGGCGAAAATATAATAAACCATTAGTGGCGCCGTTGATGAATTATGAAACAATCAGCGATGTAAGTAAGATAGGCTCTTATTGGAAAAACGATTTCAGCCTTGCCTCCGTATATCACGAGGGTGATACGCAATCGCAACGTTTATCCATGATAAATGCCTGGGTGCTGCCCTGGACAAGTCCGTTTGGTGAGCGCTATAAAGTTGTGGCTTCGTTAAAATCCGATGTTTATTATATTGACAAATACAAACTTGCTGATGCCTCAAACGATTATACCGGCTCAGTGGCGCGTGTTTTCCCGCAAATCGGCATTGAATGGCGGCTTCCTTTTGTCCGTGCGACCGAAACCAGCCGTCAGATTATTGAACCGGTTGTTGTCGGCGTTTTAGCGCCCAATGGCGGAAATTTATCGGATAAAATTCCCAATGAAGACAGTGAAGACATAGAATTAGACGATTCAAACATCTTAAATTTGGATCGCTATGCCGGATATGACCGCAACGATACCGGCAGCCGCATCAGTTATGGCCTAAACTGGAACTCATATGGTAATATCATGGGCAGGACATCGGCGTTTATTGCACAGAGCTACCAGTTAAATAAAAAAACAAGCTTTACAAGAAACATTGGCGATGACGGACACTTTACCGACTATGTTGGTCGTGTTTATGCTGCGCCGGCCAGTTACTTGGATTTAAACTACCGTTTTCGTTTGGATCAGGATGATCTAAAGTTGAAATACAGCGAATTGGGCGCCAGGATTGGCACGAATTTATTGAATTTATACGTTTCGTATATATATTTGCAGGAAAATGAAAACTCTTCGGAAAACTTTGGCGACCGAAAAGAATTGTACACGTCGCTGAAAGCGGCTTTAACCCGTGATTGGTCGATAAGCATATACAACCGTCAGGATTTAGCCGATGAAAACCGCGGTTCTTTGGAACATGGCGGCAACTTGATTTATGAAGACGAGTGCTTTATGTTTGTAACCACAGTCAAACGCTCTAATTCAAACGATCCGGAGTTAGATGACGGCTATGAGTTTAAGTTTACTTTCTATCTGAAAACTCTCGGCGGATTAGGTAATTAATATAAAGGAGAAATATAAAGATGTTGCGTTCTCTGGTTTGTGTGCTTACCATCTGTATGGCGTTTCCGGTGCTGGCGCAAGAAGTTGATGTCTCGGCACTTGAAGCGGCAGCGCGCAGTGCTAAGGGGACATCTGTGTTGTTTGGCAACCGCAATCCCGAAGCCGTTATGCGCCAAAGGGAAGAACAACGCCGCCGTGAAGCCTATGAAGAACAAATGCGCCGTGAAGAAGAAGCCCGTCGCCAAGCCGAAGAAGAACGCCGTCGGGCGCTAAGACCGGTTAATTTATTCGGTAACGGCATCAAGATTTTTGCCGAGGTCAACGGTGAGATTATCACCAGCCGCGATATGCAAGACCGGGTTAACGCTTTTGTTGCAACGACGCAGATACCGGTTAATGCCGAAACAAAAGAGATGGTGATTGAAAAAGTTTTACAGGCGGCGGTTGATGAAAAAATCAAATTGCAGGAAGCGGCGGCAAACGGTGTTGAAATCTCTGATGCGGACATAGAAAACGGCATGAAAAATTTTGCCAAAGCCAACGGTGTTTCCGTGTCGCAGCTTAAAAAAATGCTCAAACAGGCGCAAGTCAATGAAGATGTCTTTCGTTCGCAAATGAAGGCCGAATTGGCTTGGGCAAGGTTGGTGCAGCGCAAAGCGGCGCAATCTTCGGGCGTATCGCAAAGCGAAGTGGACGATGCTTTGGCAAACATCACCCAAGACATAAAAACGCCGAAATTTATGGTTTCAGAGATTGTTATTCCCAAAAAGCAGGCGGCGCATATCAATGATTTGGTCGGAAATTTGCGCCAAGATCCGCGTTTTGAGCTTTATGCCATGCAGTTTTCGCAAAGTCCGAGTGCCAAAGGCGGCGGACATTTAGGCTGGGTTAACAAGGGGCAACTGGCGGCTCCGTTAGAAAAAGCTCTGGAAAACATGAAAGAAGGCGGCATATCCAATCCGATTCCATTGGGTTCGGATTATTATATTTTGCGGTTAGAAAAAAAATATCGCCCCGGGGTGGATAAAGCGCCGGTTCCGGATGCCGCAACGGTAAAACAAATGCTTGAAAGCAAAAAGCTGGAAGAAACCGCCGCCAAATATCTCCGCGACTTGCGCAACAAAGCGGTGATAGAACGCAGGTCATAAAATGGATTTTAAATTAACGCTCAAAGAAACGGTTGAACAATATGGCTTAATGGCAAAAAAGTCATTGGGGCAGAATTTTCTGTTGGATCAGAATATTACCGATAAGATCATTCGTTTATCATTGGAAAGACAAGGTCTGAAAGATTTTTCGAGCGTAAATGTTGTTGAAGTCGGTTCCGGCCCCGGCGGTTTAACGCGGGCGATTTTGGAAAAGCAGCCGGCAACGTTAACGGTTGTGGAGATGGATGAACGTGCAGTCAAAATCATGGAAGACTTGCGCTCTTACGCGCCGTGTCCGTTAAATATTATCAACGCCGATGCTTTAGAGATTGATTTGGAGGAGCAAACAGCATCACCGCGGCAGATTGTCAGCAATTTGCCGTACAATGTTTCGGTGCCGTTAACGGTCGGTTGGCTCAAACAAATGCCGGCTTTTGCGGCAATGACGTTGATGTTTCAAAAAGAAGTCGCCGAGCGGATAACGGCAGCGATAAAAACCAAAGATTATGGCAGAGTGTCGGTTTTGGTGCAGCTGGTGTGCCGAGTCGATAAATTGTTTGATTTGCCGCCGACATGTTTTGTTCCGGCGCCGAAAATATGGTCAAGCGTGTTGCTTTTCCGCCCAAAAGAGAAGATACCGCCGGCGGCGTTGCTGGATAAAGTTGAGAAAATAACCGCAGCAGCGTTCGGGCAGCGTCGCAAAATGATACGCCAAAGCTTAAAATCTTTTGCCGGCATTGAGCAGGCATGCGCGGCAGCCGGCGTGGATATGACAATGCGCGCCGAAGAAATCACTCCCGAAAAATATCTCCTTTTGGCACAGAATTTATAATTTTTTCCATTTTGTCAAAAATAAGACTTGATTGTTTAAATCTGATGTGCTACCTTTCAAAGTATGTTAAAAATTATTTATTTTCTAATAATTAAAATTAATCATTATGAACACAGTAATTGCGCAACGCTATGTTGCAAGAAAATTGGCTCAAAAAGATCCGATTTTTGCCGAAGCTAAGAAAAAGATGAAGGAGGACGATTATTTGCAGCTGGTGCTTGCACAAAAAGTTGCAGAAGTGTCCGGTATAGTAAAAGAGTGTGAAAAGGTTATTTTAAGAAGGTGTAAGTCAGAAAGAAAGCGCTTTCACCTTTTTTCGAAACCGACCATTCGTCAATATATAGCTGACATGGCAGGGGTATACACACTTGAGGATTTGCTGGACTTTTTTGCACAGGCAACGGGATATCCGGCAAGCAGAATTCGCAAAGAAACGATTGGTAGCACGATAATCAACCGCCCGTACTTGATTACTCTGATTGAAGAGTTAGAAGAAGTAACCGGAAAATCATTGTTGTGGCCAAACTGTGGCGCACCGCTTGTCTATCTTGGCGAAGATGTCACCTACGAAGAAATTGCCCGCTATTTTGTTGATAAGTCAGACAAAATAACAGCCAAACGCCGTAGGTATATTAACCTCCGCGATTCGCAGGCAATATTGGACAACATTCACGGGGAAGCCATCAAGATTTATCGGATAATGGCAAACATTCCGGAGAACATCTCAGATGACTTGTTCTTAAAAATGCCCGTCAAAAAAGTTGTACCGCGGGAATTTGCTCCGGGGAACTGGGATCTTCCGATATACTGGACTGAGGAACGGTTGGGCATAACCTTGCTTGATGTTCCGGCAAGTGTGACGGAAAGCACCAAAGTATCGGAGATTATTGATAAGATTGTTACCGAAAGGTACAAAAAGCTTATCAAAAACTATTCAGCTAATTAAAGAAAAAGAAAACAAAAAGAGGAGGTATATACTTCCTCTTTTTGTTTTTTTGCAAATTATGACATGCTTATTTTATTACGCCGCGCAATTTCTTCTTTTCTTATTGTACAAGGCGCCCCCTCTCCGTCACACCCTGAAGGAGCGTGAGCGACTGAGGTAAGGCGTCTGTCGCACTTTCCTTTCCCGTCACGCCACCGCCGCGCGTTAGTGCGGCGGTTAAGACGTCTATCACACTTCGCTTCCCTGTCACGCCTTGAGAGTGCGTAAGCACTCGAGGTTAGGCGTCTGTTGGAAGACCCCTAAACTCGGATACTAAAGTATCCTCGTGGGGTGACGGGGATTGGGGCATGGCGATAAAGTGCCGGTTGTAAGTTATCCCCACCAGACTCTTTAAAATTGCAAAAAAAAAAAAAAAGCAAGAAAGACGCGTAAACACATTTATTTTGCAGTTTTGGGAGTTCTTTTTATGAATTTATTTAATTTTTTCTCTCATGCACACCATAAAAGAAGGCAAGCAGATGCGGCTCTATGCACAAGAATTGCGGAGAATGGTGCAGATAAAGTGCTTTCCAGCGGGGAGGAAAATTCCAGCGTACAAAAGACGTACGTGAATTTTCCGACTTCGCGTAAAAGCGCTTTAGATGTGCCGTTATACGCAATTTCTTCCGGGCGTTCCATGGTGGAAATGTTGGGTGTATTAGCAATTATCGGCGTGCTTTCCGTCGGCGCAATTGCCGGTTACTCCAAGGCGATGATGAAGTATAAACTCAATAAACAAGCCGAACAGCTAAACACTCTTTTAAATGTTATGTATCGTTATAAATCTGCGTGGAAAGGTATCAAAGAATATATTTTCTTAACGCCATATTTTATTAAAATGGGTGAAATTTCCGAAGATATGATACACCCTGATGATACTAATTATATTTATGATGTGTTTGGTAATCAAATCGCTTTGCGAAATAATGATGACCCGGCGTGGAACAAGATAAAATTAAATTATTATATCAGCAACAAAGAAAGTTTTGAACTATGTCAGAATATTATGCAAATAGCACTGGCTTACCGATATGAACTTTATGCCGCCGGTGTTTATACCTATGCCGGGGAAACTTCAAGCGGAGGATCTGAATATTTTTACGGCAGCAATTATTGCAGAAGTGCCGTAAAATGTCTGAAAGATCTATCATTAAATGATATTTACCGTTTATGCCATGTGTGTAAAGAAGATGAACAAACTTGTCTGTTTCAATTTTTATGGAAGATGGAATAAATTTTCTATACCAAAAAATTTTTCCTTATTTTAATGATGCCTAATTCTTTTTAAGATATAAAAAAGCCCTGAAAGGAGCTTTTAGTTTAATGGCGCGCCTGGCGGGCTGGAGTAGAAAAACAACCGTTGCTCCGGTTGTTTTTCGCCGACAGGCGCAGATTTGTTAATTTGCAAGGAAAGTGAAACGACCGCGGCAAATGTTACAAATCAAGTGACCGCAGCGAGTTAGCGAAATGTATGCAATACATTGAGTT
>CALXZJ010000008.1 GCA_944393235.1 uncultured Alphaproteobacteria bacterium
AGTTCAAATCTCCCTGTTATTTAAAAAACATAAGCCCCGTTACAAACGGGGCGCTCATTGGCGGAGAGAGGGAGATTCGAACTCCCGGTGGACTCGCGCCCACGACGGTTTTCAAGACCGCTGCATTAAACCGCTCTGCCATCTCTCCATATCCACTCTTTTATAACTTTTTTCCAACTCTCAAAATTGAAAACCGTCAAACGCTTTAACAAGCGTTCCCACGACGGTTTAGGCCTGCGGCCATCTGCGATTCCAAGACCGCTGCATTAAACCGCTCTGCCATCTCTCCATATCCACTCTTTTATAACTTCTTTCCAACTCTCTAAAGCTGAAAACCGTCAAACAATTTTCATGCCTTTTAAGCGTTGTGAATTGTATTTACACGATGCAAACCCAAACGTCAAGAAAATTTTTATTGCCAACACATTGTTTTTAACGCTATGATACCAAAGACTAATATTTAAAGGAAAATAAAATGCGTAAAAACCTTATCCCGATGGCTATTTGTTATGATTTTGACGGCACCTTATCGCCGGGAAACATGCAAGAATACAGTTTTATCAAAAAACTCGGCATGACTGCCGATGAGTTTTGGAAAACCGCCAACGGATTAGCCAAACAAAAAAAGATGGATGATATTCTAGCCTACATGAAAGTCACAATTGATGAATCCCGCAAACGCAAGCTGCCGATTACACGGGAAGATTTTATGGCTTACGGCCACAACATCAAACTTTATAAAGGCGTGGAACTATGGTTTGACCGCATCAACGCTTATGCGCTTTCCTGCGGCGTCAACCTGCAGCATTACATCATATCATCCGGCTTAAAAGAAATGCTTGAAGGCACCGCTATTGCCGACAAATTCACTGAGATTTTCGCCTCAAGTTTTTTATACGATGAAAACGGCGCCGCGGTCTGGCCGGCAATCATCTTAAACTACACCTCCAAAACCCAATACCTGTTTCGCATCAACAAAGGCTGCCTGGACGTTACCGACACCGAAGGCGTCAACCGCCATGTAGACAAAGCTTGCCGCCCGATGCCGTTTGAAAATATGATTTATATAGGCGACGGCAGCACGGATATTCCCTGCATGGCCATGCTGAACAAAGCCGGCGGCCACACATTGGCAGTTTATAAAACCGGAACCAAAGAAAGGGCAAGCGCCTTAAACCGCGACGGTCGGGCACATATGATTGCTCCGGCAGATTATTCCGAAAACAAAGCCATAGACCGTTTTGTTAAAGCCGTGATTGACAAGGTCGTCGCCGATAACCGCCTCAAGCGCGTCCGGCCATAAGGTCGCGGATACCACCCGACTTATGCAAATCTTAAAAAAAAAACACTTGTAATTTGCACCTGCCGTCTTATAACATAAGGCAATGCTGAATTAGTTATGGATATAAAAAATGTCAAAAAAAATATGGACGATTGTGTTGTTATTGTTATGCTTTCCTTTCATGGCGTTTGCTGATGAAACCGCCGAAGCCGACGATATGGACTGGAAAGAAAAAATCAAAAACACCTTAAGCGAAACATGGCACGGCGGTCAATATGACCTTTATGTACCGCTTTATGCCTGGCACAACCGCCTGACTTACGATGACGAACATATTGATAAATACAATGAAAACCCCTGGGGCGCCGGGCTTGGCGTTTCGCGTTATGATGCCGATGGCGATTGGCACGCCTTATATGCCATGGCTTTTATTGATTCCAACGATTATGTGGAAACCATGTTCGGCTACGCTTTCATGAAAAACTGGTATTTCGGGCAGAAAAAGGATTTCCGCGCCGGCGTCGGCTTTACGGTGGGCTTGACCCAACGGCACGAATACGCCTACATTCCGGTTCCGCTGCCGTTGCCGATGTTTGGTTTCGGCTACAAAAACTTAGACGTGCAGGCGGCTTATGTCCCCGGTGTTGAAAACGACGGCAACGTCCTGTTCGTCTGGACAAAGATCCAGTTAAATTAAAAGGACTGCATACTTTACCCCCGTTGCAACAATCCGCAACGGGGGATTTTTGTAGTCTGAAAACCACGCGCTAGGCGCGTGGTTCCAAAGAGCTTATAGCTATGCGTCTAAAAAACTCCTTTGCTATTATGTGAGAGACGGTCTGGCAACTGTCTTAATAAAAGCAAAGGAGTTTTTTAGACGCATATACAATAGCACACACGAGTTGGAATTGTAAATATCATGTTGTATTCGCCCCAAAATATCGCAGGAAGGCGTTTTATGGAGGGCGTCGTCTGGAAATCGGAGCAATACTTAGGGAACTATGCCGATGGAAAGGCATAGGCATTCTTGAAGCCGAAGTCTGTCCTGACCATGTTCATATGTTACTGGAGATACCGCCAAAGTATTCCGTAAGTTCCATCATGGGATATCTCAAGGGTAAAAGCAGTCTCGCGATATATGAACGGTGGGGAAATGCAAAGTTTCGATATCGCAACAGAGAATTTTGGTGTAAGGGATACTATGTGGATACCGCAGGAAAGAATACTCAAAAAATAGCAGAGTATATACGGAATCAGTTAAAAGAAGATGCGGAACAAAGTCAACTAACATTGGATTTAGACCCGTTTACGGGTAGCAAGTAATTCTCGCACCGTCAGACCGTCATACGCCCTTAAGGCGTTCGCTAGTACCTTTAGGGTTATACCCGCATATGAAGAACCCCACCTTTTACGTGGGGGTTCCTTTTTTAGATAAATAATTATTTTCACTTCCTTTTTTCTAAAGCAATACTTTGTCGTCAACCAACATTTCCTGTAAATTATCAAGAGAGCGTTTTCTAAGTTTCTCTTGTAATTTTTTCATTTCATTGCATTTTTTTTCATACTCTTGATTGGTAATAAAAATAGCTTGTTTTATAGCATCAAAAAAATTATCGTTTGTATCATATAGGATACTATTTTCTGTTGTAAAATAATGAACTCGTGAAAATTTATTAGCTAGAATAATTGGCTTTGCAAAGCTATATGCTAATCCAAAAGTCCCCCTGGTCCCTGTGGTAATATATCGATCGTGATCCACATTATCCGGATCCAACAAACCCAATATAAAATCAGAATTATTAATAATCTTATACATTTCTGGATACGTAAGTTCTCCTTTAAAATCGACAAAATTTTCAATATCTTTAGCCAATTCTGGTTTTGCCCCTTTTCCTATAACCACAACTTTGAAATTTTCAATTTTTTCAGCTACAAGTTTTCGAACTGTACCAAATAACAAAGCGTGATTTTTACGAACATTTTCTACAGCTCCTACCACAACAAAAGTTCTTCTTAAATTCAACAAATGAGGTTCAAAGATGTCTCCCGCATAAGTAACAAAAGCTGACGTTGTTTTTTTATCAGATGGATATTGAATATCTGAAATAACCACTAATTTATTACGATGAGCTTTATGCAACAATTCCATTCGATGTTCTATTGAAATAACTTTATTTTCTGGCATATTTATTTTATTATAGAAAAATTCATAAATATTAGGCCACCCTGGCATAGTTGTTCCTTTAATTCTATACAATGTATTAGAATTAAATAATATGTACTTGTATTTATGTAATAAATCTGATTGTAATAACATCCTAATAACTGGTTCTGAAGCATATACAACCCTGTACAAATATTTATTAACACAAACCAAATCTTGCATAATTTCGTGATTAGTATCTAACAATAAATCCACGGAAAAACCAAGTTCATAAAAGTATTTAATAAATGAGGGCAACACTTCACCATGAACAGGATTTACTTCCACGATAAGAATTGCATTACTGCCACATGTACCAAACATCAATTTACCATCAATACATTGATTTTCCAAAATGAGGGTATTTATCTCACACCGTTGAATATCTACAGACCGCTTTATATTAAGCAACGACTTCTTAGAAATTGTAGTATGCTTAATACCACAAAACCGTCTCTCCTTATAAACTTCAGCATCATATAAAGAATATACTTCCTTTCCAAAAATAAAATATTTTATATAATTCTCAGATTTTTCTTTTAAGAAAAATCCAAATATGTATTTTTTAACTATTTTCTCTGTAGAAAATGTTTTACTCCATACTGGTAAATTAAACAATTTAATAGAGCGAGAGTTTGTTGTTTCTTCTTTTAAAAAACATATTATATTTAAAAAAGAAACACTAATAAGTTCACATTCTTTACAACATATTTGAAAGCCAAGACAGAATAAAATTTTTCTATTATCAATAAAATTTTCTTTTAAAAGAGGAATACCAAAAAAATAAAATTTTTTCCAACTTTCAGCATGAGATAATCCAAATAATTTCCATTTACATACATCTATATATTGAATTTTATGATCTTTTAATGGTGTTTGATAATAATATTTTGCCCATATATCAGATCCCGACATGTATTTCTTTTTCCAAACCTTATCTTTCCCTGCATAATGTATAATATCTGCTTTATTTGATGCTAATAACTTATATTCTTCCTTAGTAATATGAAAAAAACTCATTATTTTTTCTCTAGAATATTTTCTCCATGAATATGGAATATAATTATAAGTTGGAGATAGAAGAATAATATTTTCAGAAAAAATGCAATTAAAAGCATCTTGATCCATATATTTTCCTTCTGGAAAATTTAACTTGTAATCTATCAACTTAGAAGATATATCATCTTCACGCATTTTTTTAAGATTTAACAACATCATTCCAGAATTAAAATAATATCTTAACTTATTTCTACGATGATCTTTATTAGAGAGGACACATTGTATATCTTGTACAACCGCGGCATAAGCATCTCTCAATTGAATATTATATAACGGTGTTAAATCCTTTTGCACAATCATATCCACATCCAGATACAATATTTTATCATAATTTTTAAAAATCTTAGGTAAATTAAATTTAAATAATGCAGCAGATGAAACATACAAATGTGTATGATTAAATTGTTCAAATTCATCTTTTACATACACTAACTCCACATTATATTTACTAAGTAGCAATATATTTTCAGTAGATAAAGATGAACAAACAATATGTATGGAATATTCTGTTTGTTCCTCTTTATTTTTTAACAATGATTCTATTAAAGTTATCGTTTGAGGCACGTAATTATCATCTGTAATTAAAGCTATTTCAATCGGTTCTCTATACTTAGAAATATCTTTTACGATATGATTACAAATTGATTTAACGCTTTTTTCCCAAGAAAATTGTTTAGCTCTCTCTAATCCTTTTTGAGCCATTTTATCCCTAAATTTTTTATCAAAATAATATTTTTCATAAGCTCTAATATGCTGCTCATCACTATCCCAGTCAATCATAATTCCAGCATCGCCCACCACTTCCGGCAATGATGAATTGTTGCTTGTAATTACCGGACAACCACAGGCCATTGCCTCTAACGGCGGCAAGCCAAAACCTTCATATTGAGAAGTATAAACAAACCATTCAGCACCCGAATACAATGTTGGTAAATCTTCATCATCGACATAACCAGTTTGTATAATATTTTTTCTAGCATTTCCTAATCTGGATAAAACTCTCTCAAGTTTTGATTTATAATCACGACGTTCTGCTCCAGATAAAACATAATAACAATTTTCAATTTTATGTTTTTTAATAAATTCTATAAAACATCTAAATCCTCTCAATACATTTTTTCTTGATTCTATTGTTCCGACACTTAAAACATATTTTCCGTTCCTTGGAATACCATACTTTTCTTTTACCAATAGCAGTTTTTTCTTATCTTTAATTTTGTAAAATTTAGAAGACACTGCAAGTGGAGTAACCAAAAATTGTTCTTCTGATAACTTCGGAAAATATCTAAGAAAATCTTTTTTAGTATTATTAGAAATAGAAAAATAAAAATCGGTTTCATTTAAAGATACTACCAATTCATTATACCAATCCACATATTTATTAAAAATCACAGGAATGGCATCATATAATAAAACATATTTTTGAATTTTAGAATATTGCTGAATAACTTTTGGCACACAATATTTAGGGGAAAAATACACATCATATGAGGATAGTATTCTATTATTATATTTTACCATTCTATATTTTGAAAAATTTTTCAACACAGTCATAAACAGCAACACAAATTTAATCAACAATAATTTAAATACTTTTTTTTGAATACGGTAATTATCTTTTTTTTGCTTTAATTTTATATATAAATCATATATAAAACTACTTTCTTTTAAAGATACTATATTAATATTTTTATATTCAGAGAATTCTCTTAAAAACTTTTTCAATTCACTTTTTAAGGGTAGCACACAATATAAATCTACTTTAATTCTTTCATCAGTTAACATATTTTTTAAAATAGAATCAGCTGTAACAAATATCCCCGTTCTCCCTGTATTATTTTTATTCCCATTAATTAAAATTGTCCCATCATATAAAATCTTAATCATTACAAAAACTCCAACAATGATTTATTTTCCCAAGAAAATTGTTTAGCTCTCTCCAATCCTTTTTGAGCCATTTTGTTTCTGAATTTTTTATCAAAATAATATTTTTCATAGGCTTTTACGTGTTCTTCACAACTCATACAATCAATCAAAATTCCGGCATCCCCGACCACTTCCGGCAACGAGGAATTATTACTCGTAATCACCGGACAACCGCAGGCCATTGCCTCTAACGGCGGCAAACCAAAACCTTCATATTGTGATGTATAAACAAACCACTCGGCATTACTATACAGCTGAGCCATGAGCCTATCTTCCACATAACCTATTAATTGTATATGCTCCATTAGCTCATCATCAAAAACCATATGCTTAAACAACTTCTGATTACATCCCCCGACAACAAACACCAAATCTTTAACATTGTTTCTTTCAACAAAGCTGTTAAATGATTTCACCATCATCTCTAAATTTTTACGAGGTTCTGTATTACAAATAGTCAGCACATATTTTCCGTTTATATTTAACGCTTGGCGAAAATCCTGTCTTTTATCAGGTTTATATATTTCTGAAGCTGCTAACGGAAACAAATGCATATCAGCATTTTTTAATTTTGGAAAATATTTAATAAACTCTCTTTTACTAAATTTCGAAATAACAAAATAATGATAATCAGGATTAAGATCTTTGCATAAAAGACTAAACCAACTTGTATCACTTTCTTTATATTCAGGGCATGCAAGCGGTATAACGTCATATAATACAATAAATTTTTTAATTTTTTTAAAATGCTTTATGCTTTCAGGAACAGCATAACAAGGCGAAAAAAATATATCTATTGACGTCAAAGCAAATGAATATCCCTTATTATGATACAAATCACAGAATTTTTTCAAAACATTCAAAATAGTTTTTTTTAACTTGATTATATTAAGTTTAAATAATCTACGCTTTTTACGTGCCATTGATTCTTTAAAATCAAAATACAATCCATAAGCATGAAGTCTTTCATAAAATGTATCATTAATAATTGGAATATTATGAAAATCATATAATTCTGTCTTTAGCTTTTTTTTAAGATCAATTAATTTATCAGAAGAACAATAAAATTTTAAATTTATATTATCTTTCTGCATCAATAATTTCAATATTTCATATGCCACATTATAAATGCCACAGCGATAAGGCAGGCTCAATACTGTCGCATCAAACAGCAGGTTGATTTTCTTTTTAGCCATTTTTATAAAAGTCCTTATCTTTCAGTCCCGATATTCTTTCATCTCAAATTTTACAATTCCCCGTTTTTGGCGCGCTCAAGATCTTTTTCCATCATCATCTTGCACAAACCTTTGTAATCAACCTTGCGTTTCCAGCCCAAAACTTTTTCGGCTTTCGACGGATCACCGATAAGCAGTTCCACTTCCGCCGGCCGGAAAAATTTCGGGTTGACTTTAACCACAACTTTGCCGCTGTTTTGATCAATGCCGACTTCATTTTCGTTTTCGCCCTGCCACTTGATGTCAAAACCGGCAACCCTGCCCGCTTCTTCCACAAAGTCGCGTATCGGATGCGTCTCACCGGTAGCAATTACATACGTATCCGGCTTGTCCTGCTGCAGCATCAGCCACATCATTTCCACATAATCACCAGCAAAGCCCCAGTCGCGTTTAGCATTCAGGTTTCCGAGTTCCAGAGGTTTATCCGTCAAACCGGTTGCAAGTCTGGCAAAATGCGCCGTAATTTTACGGGTGACAAATTCCTTGCCGCGCATCGGGCTTTCGTGATTAAACAATATCCCAGAGGTTGCAAACACATTAAAACTTTCCCGATAATTCACACACATCCAATGCGCCATAAGCTTTGCCACCCCATAAGGCGAACGCGGATAAAACGGCGTTGTTTCCTTTTGCGGAATCTCCTGCACCTTGCCGAACATCTCGGAAGTGGATGCCTGATAAAGCCGTGTATGCGGCGAAAATTCTCTGATTGCCTCCAAAATATACAGCACGCCCATGCCGTCGGCCTGCGCCGTATAAATCGGTTCTTCCCACGAGGCCGCGACAAAGCTCTGCGCCGCCAGATTATAAAATTCATCCGGTTGATAATTTTTCATCAAGCGGCAGATATTGGAAAATTCCAGCAAATCAAAATCTTTCAATTCCACTTTGTCAAAAATGCCGTGTTCTTTAAGGCGTGAAAACGTATCCGTCGCCCCACGTCGGTATAAACCGATGACTCTGTACCCTTTTTCCAATAAAAACTTCGCCAGATAACCGCCGTCCTGGCCGGTGATACCCGATATCATTGCAATTTTTTGTTTCGTCATTTTATATTCTCCAAAATCGTTTTGATCACATTTTCATTAAACTTCTGCCAGCCAAACTTTTGCACCTGACGGACGGATTTTTGTTTCAATTCCGCCCGAAAAGCATCGTTTAAGCAGATTTCATACAAAGCATCAGCCGTTTCCCCCACATCGCGGCCGCTGACATAACACGCCGCTTTGCCGCCCACTTCCGGCAGCGAGCTGTTCTCGGCACATATCACCGGAACGCCGCATTGCATCGCCTCCAGAACCGGCAAGCCAAATCCTTCATACAAACTCGGATAAACAAAAACTTCCGCCCCGCCGTAAAGCGCCGGCATATCCGCGTCATCGACAAATCCGGTCTGTACAATCATGTCTTGATATTTTTTCAAATTTTTGATTTTTTCTGCCACGGCGGAAAAACCTTCCCGCACCGGTCCCGCCAGTACCAAAGAGATTTTTCCTTTCCTCAGCCGTTCGGCAAAAGCGACAAACGCCTCCAGCAAATGCCCGAAATTTTTGCGCGGCGAAATCTCCGACACCGCCAGAATATATTTTTCCGTCCGAATGCCGTATTTTTTCCGCACGGCGGATATCGCCGCCGCATCCGTAACCGGCCGGAACACCGCATCTGCTCCCAAATAAACCACCTTAATCTTATCTGCTTTCATATCCGGCCGAAACGAGAGCAAATCCTTTTTCGTCGATTCGGAAATGACAAACACCTGATCTGCCGCCAGATGTTCCAGCCATTGCCGATACTTCCGCGCAAACTTGGCATCGCAAAATTCGGGGTGATTTATCGGAATCAAATCATGCACAAAGGCAAACGTCTTGAGCCCGCTTGCATAAACCACGGGTGAAACCGGACTGAACACCGACAAATACGCGTCATAAGTTTTAAGCGCTTCGCCGTATTTCAAACGGCAGCAAGCGCTTAAAAATTTTGAAACCAAAGCTTTATACGGATTATCCCATTTGCAGGTTTTGCGTAAATACGGCATATAAACAATTTTTTTTGCCAAATCCTGAAACCCGGCACGCTCAAGATAAGCCGCCGCATCGCCGCGCGTTGAAGTTACCAGCGGAAAAAGCTCAATTTCGGCACAATCCTTGAGGCCGTGCAACAACGCCGCCGCCACGCGCGCGATGCCCGTGCCGCGACCGTCGGAAACCGCCAGTTGCTCCATGTCAAACAACAATTTCAGCTTACGCCGCTTCAAAGCTGTGCCACCTTTCCAAGATCCAGGAAGAAGAATTGGCCTTATTTTCGCCGCCGACGCCGAATGCCAAATCAACATGACATTCTTTGCATACCGGAACTTCCGGAATGTTGTCTTTGCCGCGGTCGCCCCCGTTGGCAAACACCAAATGCGCGTCTGGATATTTTGCCCGCGCTTTGCGGATACCGTCCGAAGCCGAATTGTCGTCATCGTTAAATTCCAAAACGTCGATAACGCCTTTTAAGTTTTCCAAAATCGCTTTGCGGGTTTTCATATTATGAAAGTTTTTGCCTTTCTTGCGGCACAGCCACGTGTCGGAATTCGCCAGCACAATCACTCCGTCGCTGGCCTCTGCCGAAGCTTTTATCATCTCGATATGTCCCTCGTGTATCGGGTCAAACCCGCCGCTTACAATGTAATATGTCGCCATCTTATTTTCTCCTATATTAAATTTGACCACACCCGGCATGGCTCCGGCGTGTGGCAATGCAACAATAAAAACAATCTGATTTTGTGTTTTAGTTTTAAACCCTCATAAGACAGCATCTTTTCATGATACATTTCTCTGACATTTTGCTGCACAAGAGCAAAAATCCGCCGCTGCACGGCTTTGTCTTTCTGCCGCCGTACCGCCTGATTGGTCAGCATCTTAAACCGGCTGTTTAAAATATAGCGCCTGACATCCGCCGCCCTTTGCGGACAATTCTGTTGGCAATATGCCCACACCAAGCGCATCACCTTAAAATAATCCGCCGCTTTTTCTTCGCTGAAAGGCTGATGAATGAACGATTCCGAATGCTGGCAGTAAACATAAAGCGGCACATACACAAGCACCAGACTTTTGGCTTTGTTCATCACCTGCACGGCAAACGGAATGTCCTCATAACGGGTGTTCGGCTCAAAGTAAATGCCGTCCAAAATTTCTTTTTTATATAATCTGGCATAAGAACCCGTTTGTATCCGCCGGTTTTTCATAAAAGCTTCCAACGGGTCGGCAAACACCCGCGTTTTGATTTTATCCGCCCGCCGCAGCTGAAAAGCAATAACCTCTTCGGCGCTTGTTTTGACAATCAGACAATTGGCGATATCAGCTTTTGCCTTTTCCATCACCTCAATCAGGCAGGAAAGCATCTCCGGATGCGCATAATCGTCAGCATCGACAAAACAAACGTAAGGCGCATCAGCTGCCCGCAAACCGACGTTCCTTGCCGCGGAAACACCGCGATTCTCTTGTGTGATGATTTTTATCCGGGCGTCTTTTTCGGCATAAGTTTGTAGAACCTGCCCGCTACCGTCGGTTGAACCGTCATTGACGCAAATCACTTCAAAATCGGCAAATGTCTGCGCCAGCAATGAATCCAAACACCGCGAAAGATATTTTTCCACATTGTAAACCGGTATGATAACGGACACCTGCGCCATTGAACAATTTCCGAATTGTGTTAAACTTAAACATAGGTTATAAATATACAGAATAATACTCAAATAAAACGATATTGCAACCTTTATTTTATCTTTTGTATTACCGATGCCGTAATGTTCATAATCGGTTATATAAAAAGCACAAAAAAACACCCTGCATCAAACTGATACAGGGCTTAATCAAAACAATCCGCAGAAGTTTTATTCCGCCGTCATCAAATTGCGCCGGCTTTCCAGAGCCTCGTCAATAAATTTAATTTGCTCCATAACCATTTCATTGTCTTTATACTTTTCGCGGGCTTCTGCCAGACGCTCTTCAAACGTGCCGTTTTTGCCCTTAAACAAAAACATGTAAGCACGCGTAACCGCCTTAACCGCCGATTCGTCAATGCCGCTGCGCTTTAAGCCGATAACATTTAAGCCGCGCAATTTGCCGCGGTCGCCGGTTACCATACCAAACGGAATAACGTCGCGCGCCACGCCACTCATACCGCCGATCATTGCTTTGCGGCCGATTCGGCAAAATTGGTGCACGGCAGAGTTGCCGCCGATGATAACCCCGTCGCCCAAACGGACATGTCCGCCGATAACCGCGTTGTTGGTCATAATCACATTGTTGCCGACCACACAGTCATGCGCCACATGTGAATTAACCATAAACATGCCGTTGTTGCCCACCGTGGTGGTAAAGTGTTCTTTCGGCGTGCCGCATTGCATTGTCACGTTTTCGCGAATAATATTGTGCTTGCCGATAATCAACTTGGCTTCTTCCTGAAATTCATTGCCGTGATCCTGTGGCCCGCCGCCCAGACAAGCCCCCGGAAACACGATTGTCCCCTCACCGATGGTGGTATTTCCCATCACGCTGATACGCGCCAACAACTTAACGTTTTCACCGATTTTTGCCCGTGAGCTAATCCAACAAAAAGGACCGATTTCCGCGCTATCAGCGATTTGTGCACCGTCTTCGACAACGGCCGAGGGATGAATTTTTGCCATGTTTTTATTCCTTTCATATTAAATTCTTCTGGTCAAAAAAGTAACACAACCCGCAAGAAAAAGTCTATACACGAATAATTACAAAAAATTTCACGCCTACCGGTAGAAACTTATCCCCACCAGACTCTTTAAAATTGCAAAAAAAAACGGTTTAGAATACCGCGTAAATATATGTTCTTTTGCTTTTCTTAGGAGTTTTTTATGATACAAAGAAATGACCATTGATGATAAAGGTTACTTATATGATCCGTTCAATAATAAAGTGCTTATTGCCTGGGAAGGTGATTCGTCTGGCGGATTTTTCAAAATTTCCATTGATATTAACGATGCAGAAAGTTGCCAAAACATCTGGAATTTCAGCAAGGAGCTACACAACATCTTGTGGCAGACACATTATTATACCACTGACGATGCAGATAGTGGTTCCTTTTTCAGCCGCACATATGGTGATGCTTATTGTTCATCAGAAAAACCCTGTCTAAAAGACTTAAATGTTGCTCAGATTCACAATTTTTGTGAAAATTGTCTTAAAGGCAATTCTTGCACAATCCGTGTTCTATGGAAATAAGAACTATACTTTTGTCATCATGCAAAAGAAGAACCCGTCCGTGTTGGTGGCAAGCGGCGAAAATCTGATAAATCTTTTTTCATGAAACGGATACGGCATATCCAACCGCTTTTGCCACAACGCCGCATGGTCGGCAAACGTCAAATCCGCATGCCGTGCGGCAAACGCCTCAACCATATTTTCATTTTCATCTTTTAAAATTGAACAGGTCATATAAACAATCCGCCCGCCTTTTTTGGTATGCCGATAAGCCGTTTCCAAAATTTCGGTCTGCACATTGTTCAAATCTTGCAATTTTTCCGGCGTTAAACGAAACTTGGCATCCGGCGACCGCCGCCATGTGCCGCTACCCGAACACGGCGCGTCCAAAATAAAGCAATCATAATCCGTATCTTCAACATTTTTCAACAACTTGATATTACGGATACCGAGCCGCGCCGCCCGTTCCTTAATCGCATCCATGCGGTTCCAATCGGCATCGTGCGCATAAATCACGCCTTCGTTGCGGTTATACGCGGCAATAGCCAGGCTTTTACCGCCGGCGCCGGCGCAATAATCCACCACCTTTTCATCGGGTGTTACCGAACATAAAAACGCCGCCAGTTGCGAAGCCTCATCTTGCACCTCAATCAGCCCTTCCTGATAGCTCATGCAATTATTAAGATTTATCCGTTCTTCCGACCGCAGCCCGAACGGTGAATATGGCGTTGTAGAAAAAAACAACCCCTCACCTTGCAATCGGTTTTTTACCATTTGCCGATCCGCCATATTCACCCGCAAATCCGCCGGCGCGGTTTGGTTCAAACTTTGCACCAAAGCCGGATGATTGATTTTTTCATAAAGCCATTTCGGGCATTCATCTTCAACATAATCCGGATAAACTTTGTCATCTGGCAGATTTTCAAGCCATACTTTTTCTTCTTTGCTCAACGCTGCCAAGCCGTATTCCGAACCGTCGGCAACGATGTCCAAATCTTCATCTTTTAAATACAAAAGCAAAATCTGCCGCGCGTCATGGCTTTGGGCTTCAAAAGCAAGCCTTAAACGCCGACGGATAATATTCCATACCGTATCAACAATAAAGCGCCGATCTTTGGAACCGATGTATTTTCGTTTGCGGACATAGTCATTGATGATATGATCAGCCGGTCTTTCATCTTTAAATACCTCGCTTAATATTTCAAAAACCGCCTGATAACGCGCGCTGATTTGCATGATTTTTTCCTTTCGGCATTAATATAACGGGCAAAAAAAATTAAGGCAACAAAAAAGGGAGCTGTTATTGCTCCCTTTTCTAATTTTTTTACTTTACGCTTTCTGTTTTAGCTCTTCATGCATTTGCAGCAGCTCCTTAGCAGTTGGAACTTTTGCATAGACAAAGTGCAGAGGTTCAAAATATATCCAACACATATTTGTTTGTGTAACTCGGCAAGACGCTATATCGCAACATGCTTGCAACTTGTTTCCTCTTACAAGAAACCTACGGCTTATTTTAACGCCGTCTTTTTCAAACAAAGGATACTCCATCCGCATACATTTTCTGCGCCACCAAGGCCAAACTGTTTCAAGCTTTGCTATCCGTGCCGGAAAGACATAAGCTTCTTCGCTTAGAGGCTCATAGTAGAACAAAAAGTCATTCTCCCAATCTGTCAACCATTTTCCATCTGCACAATACTGCAACCGAGCCGGATATACAAAACCGATACGGTTATGCATGGCTTGCAAATTTTGGTCAATAAGCGGATACATCTCTGGAAGAATTTTGACAACAGCATACTTACCTCTATCATCAAAAACTATTCTTCTTCCGCGCTCTAACGAAAGTTTAATATCTTTCCAACATTTTCCGACACTTGACGGGGTTAAAACTTCACACCCCAACATTCGACGGGAAATCCCTTTCACATTAACTTTATCCAACTTCATAATTAAAAAATTAAAATAATTAACAACATTATGTATAAGATACTCTTATGATACACAATTTGGCTAATATGTCAATATTTTTTGTACCAAACTATGTTTATCGAAAACAGGCTTATATAACCGTCAGACAATTTGTTTTTTCTTTTCTTCGCGCTGCTTTAAGACTTCCAAATCACGTTCAGTGGCGATTTTGTTCAAGATGGTTTTAACCACGTTGTCAATGTCTTTGCCTTCGGAATAATCCGCCGGCAGGGCAAAATTAACGCGGTCGTCACGCAAAAGATTGATAGCCTTGTCTTTGCTGTGTTTGCTTTTAGGCTTATATACGGCAATGGCATTGCCGTTGCGGTCTTTGACCATCTTCATGGAAGGGATGTCGGTCAAACCGTCACCAAAATAAATGATGCGGCGGAACGGAATGCGCCGCTTGTTATCGGGGGTAAATTCGTTGACCAGTTTGTCATCGGTTTTTTTCAAGCCTTTATTGATTTTAGACAAATATTGCACTTTGGTAGAATAATTAATCACTCTTGCCGGCCAGACCGGATAACCATCTTCATCAAAGGCAAAGGAACAGCCGAAAACATCTTTAAAATACCGACGAATACTGCACCCTTCAATAATTTCCTCATAGCCGGAAGAAATAATATAATGTTCAATATCCAAATCCAAATGCTTACCATAAGCATTGATGCGGTCAAACCAGGTTTTGACGCCTTCAAAATACTCAATCAACGCGCCGCAGCAATAAAGATTATCTCGCCCGAGTTTAATTTTTTTCTCACGGGCAACCTTGGTAAAGTAGTACATGCTGCCGGTAACCTGATCAGCCGAGTTGTCCACCGACCACTGGTTGGCTTTTTTCCAAAAAGTTTCGGGCTTCATACCAAGCTCGGGGATTAAAACATAATCCTGCATATAGGTTGTGCTTAACGTTTCATCAAAGTCATAAACGAGCGCCACTTTGGTTTTTTTCATTTTTTGTTATCTCCTCTTGCTTTTTGGAATAGTATAATATAAAACAAATAAGTTAAGAATTAATCAATTTTATAAAAAGGATTTGAGTAAAATGGTTGCAACAACAATGGATCAGTTGGTATCTTTATGCAAACGGCGCGGGTTTATTTTTCAAAACGCCGATATTTACGGCGGTATGCAAGGCGTGTATGATTACGGGCCATTGGGTGTAGAGCTGAAAAATAATTTAAAAGCCGCGTGGTGGCGGGCAATGGTCTATGAGCGCGACGATGTGGAAGGATTGGACGCAGCCATTTTGACGAATCGCAAAGTGTTAAAATATTCCGGCCATGAAGATACTTTTTCCGACCCAATGGTTGATTGCAAAAAATGCAAAGGACGTTTCAGAGCCGACCATTTAAAAGATGGCAAATGCCCGAACTGCGGTTCAACTGATTTAACTGAGCCCAGGCCGTTTAACCTGATGTTTAAAACCCAGGTCGGTCCGGTCGAGAGCGATGAAAATTTGGCTTATCTGCGACCTGAAACCGCGCAGGCGATTTTTACCCAATTCAAAAACGTGATTGATTCCACTTCACGCAAGCTGCCGTTCGGGATTGCGCAAATCGGTAAATCTTTCCGTAACGAAATTACGCCGCGCAACTTTATTTTCCGCGTGCGGGAATTTGAACAGGCCGAACTTGAATATTTCGTACTGCCGGGGGAAGATGAAAAATGGCACGAGTTTTGGAAAGAAGAACGGATTAAATGGTGGGAAAAACAAGGTCTGGTGCGTGAACATATGAACATTTACACCACACCTAAAGAAGATTTGGCGCATTATGCCAAAGCCTGTTATGATATAGAATATCAATTTCCGCACGGCATGGAGGAGCTTGAAGGCATCGCCAACCGCCGCGATTATGATTTGGGCAACCATACCAAAGGACAAGATGAATTTCAGCTGGAGGCGCATTGCCATGAAAATCCGGATTCAACCACCAAAATGTGCATCCGTGATGAAGATAACAACCGTTGGATTATCCCGTTTGTAATTGAACCTTCCATGGGCGTTGACCGCGGCGTGTTGGCAGTGATGACGGAAGCCTACACCGAAGAAGATTTGGGTGAAGGCAACAGCCGGATTGTTTTGAAACTCAAAAAACATTTGGCGCCGATTAAAGTGGCGGTTATTCCGTTGAAGAAAAACAATGAAGAAATTATGCAAAAATGCCATGAAATCAAAAACAATCTGTTAAAACTCGGTATCGGCCGCGTGGCATTAGAAAACACCGGCAATATCGGCAAGGCTTACCGCCGGCATGACGAAATCGGCACGCCTTTGTGTTTAACGGTTGATTTTGAAACCATAGAACAATCGCCGGCCTCGGTGACTGTGCGCGACCGCGACACCATGGCGCAAACCCGAGTTAACATTGCCGATTTGCCGAATTATTTAAGAGAATATTTCTTGAGTTAATTAAAAACAGAGCAAGAAAAATCAAAACAATATAAAAGCGCCCGTTAAAAACAACATGCAAAAGTTATTCACGGGCGCATTATTAATTTGATATCACACCATACGGACAAGTATCTTTAAAACACTTATTTAATCCATGGTAAAGAAGCTTCCAAATCTTCCGGCGTATTAATATCAGCCGGCGCTTCTTTAACCAATTTGATATCATCAACCACACAAGCGCGGATAACCATACCATTTTCCAACGCGCGCAATTGTTCCAACGCTTCACGTTTTTCCAAAACGCCTGACGGCAGCGAAACCATTTTTTGCAAAGACGCCGCCTTAAACACATAAATACCGATATGATGATACAAATCCTGATTTTTGCATTTTTCCGGGTTACGCGTATAAGGTGCCGTTGCGCGGGTAAAATACAAGCAACGAGCTTCTTTTTCGCCTTCTTTTAAGCCCATGACAATTTTAACAATATTCGGATTGTTTTTATCTTCCTCGTTTTTAATAATCATACCGCAAGTCGCAATATCGCAATCCGTTTTTTTGACCATTTCCACCAAAGGCAAACACACAGCCGGATCAACGTTTAAGTTATCACCCTGGAAATCAACCACAATATCATATTTGTCCCCTTTCGGATCCAACACCTTCAAAGCGGCGGCAATTCTGTCTGTACCACTGGGAAGATCAGGATCCGTCAAAACTGCCGTTGCACCAAACTTGTTACATTCATCCACGATGGCTTGATCCCCCGCGGCAATGGCGATATCACTATAATTGCCTAAAGCTTTAACAACATTTTCATACACACGTTGCACCAACGTTTTGCCGTTCACATCCAACAAAGGTTTGTTTGGCAGACGGGTTGCTGCCAGTCGCACCGGCATTAAAGTAATGACTTTGGTCATGAATTTATTCCTTATATTAACATCTTGCAATAATTAGCAACATACACATTCTTATACATATAAACAAGTATTTTAACATGCCTATACACAAAGAAGCGCTTCGTTTGTAACGAAGCGCTTCTTTTAAAGAATTGTCATCAACAATTTCAAAGAATTTCTGAAAAGCTTTTAGCTTTTTTTATAAGCGATTCATCGCCCGACTGTTCAATTTTTTTAATCAATTGGACATAACCGTCACGGCATCCTTCAACATATTGTTTCTTTTGAAACAACACTATAATTCTTACTTTATCAGCTTCATCAAAACTTGTCTTTGCGACAAGCTCATTAATGGCATGACTTCTCTGTGCCGAGCGAACAATAAGCGCTCTAAACGCTGCTGCGCGTTTGTGTTTCTCTGTTTTTTCCATAAAATAATATTATTAATTATAAAAAGTGTTCTTATAATATACCTTACAAAATTCCAAAAAACAATATAAAAAATTAAATTTTTTTCATTTTGTAAGCAACCGCCTGCAAAATTTGTAAATAATCGTCGCTGTTGAAAGAAAAATCAGCCGGATACGGATGTTCAATCAAATGTCGCACATCTTCATCAACCGGCACAATCTGCGGCATATAATGCCGGCAAAATGCCCATTTTGCCGCCGTCAGGTCAGTTATATCATATCCGATGGCGCTTAAAAGCTTTTTTTCATCCGTTTCTTTTACCTGTTGACAGTCGCGCAAATCATACCAAACGCCGATGCCGTGTTGTGCCAGATATTGCCACGGGAAACACGCCCCCGGATCGGCCTTGCGGCTTGGAGCAATATCCGAATGCCCGAGAACATTTTCTTTATTGATATGATATTTTTTCATCAAATGCTTGCATAAACGCAATAACGCAAAAATCTGCCTTTTGTCGTACGCCTTTTGCCCTAACGAAAGGTTGCAAACTTCAATGCCGACAGAATTATTATTTAAACCGGTTCTTCCCTGCCAAAAGCTTTTGCCGGCATGCCACGCACGTTTGTCTTCATCAACCAAACGGATAATCTGCCCGTTCAAATCAATGATATAATGCGCCGAAACTTCCGCCTGTTCATATGTTTTAATCGCTTTATCCGCCGCAAACGCGCTGCTGTGAATAATGATGGCATCAATCGGCGCCGTACGCTCGTCAAAAAAGGAAAGTTTGTGTTCTCGCATATTTACCTCACAACATAATGCACGAATATTGCGTCGGATAATCAAACGACGCTTTAATTAATCCCTGATGCGTGTTGCGCCGAAAGCTGAAATAGCCGTTTGCTTCCGGATAGGTGTCAATTCGGGAATTAATAACGTTTTCAACGCCCAAACGCCGCAGTCTATCCTCAACAAATCCGCTCAAATCAAATTGGAAATGTGTTTCATTTCTACCGGGAGCGAATAATTTTTCGCTATCTGGAGAATTTGAACAGACTTCCGCACGCATATCATCCCCGACTTCAAAAGAAATCGGCTGAATGCACGGACCGATAGCGGCGGCAATATTTTCAAGCCGTGCCCCTTTTTGTAACATCAGGTTAACGACATTTTCCACCACGCCCTTATAAGCGCCGCGCCAGCCGGCATGCGCCGCCCCGATGACCCTGTTTTGATAATCAGCCAGCAAGACCGGTGCGCAATCAGCTGTTTTAAGACAAAGCAAAATATCCGGTTTATCCGTTACGACACCATCGGCAAACACCTCAAAATGCGCCGCCTTTTCAACATAGACAACCTGAGCCGAAACCCCTTGTTTCATCGTATACATATTATCATATTTCAACCCGAAACAGCCGGCAATAACAGCAAGATTTTTTAAAATGTTTTCACGTTTGTCCCGGCTTTTCAAATTGGTGTTAAGCGACGCGTACATCCCTTCGGAAGCACCGCCCTCACGCCCGAAAAAGCAATGCTTGTCAGCCGGCAGATTTGACGCGCGATAACTCATAAAAAACTCTCCCCGTACGGCATTTTGTTAAGCCCGAAATACGCCGCAATCGTCTGAGCAATATCGGCATATGTGTTCCTCTGCCCGATATCTTCTGCTTTAACATTTAAACCGAACATCAAAACCGGAACTTGCTCACGGGTATGATCGGTGCCTTTATACGTCGGGTCGCAACCATGATCGGCGGTAATAAACACCAAATCATCCGGTTGTAGAATATCCGCCAGTTCCGGCAGGCGCTTGTCAAAATATTCCAAACCTTGCGCATAGCCTTTCACATCGCGCCGATGCCCCCACATCATGTCAAAATCCACAAAATTGGTAAAGACAATTGAACGATTTGGCGCTGATTTGACCGCATCCAAAGTCACATTCCAAAGTTCTTCCAAGCCGCTGGCTTTTAACACTTCGGTTATGCCGCAACCGGCGTAAATGTCATTGATTTTGCCAATGGCAACCACATTGCCGCCGGCGTTTTTAAGCGCATCCAACACCGTCGGTGCCGGCGGCATCACCGAATAATCATGACGGTTTTTGGTGCGTTTAAACTCGCCTTTTTTCTCACCTTCAAACGGGCGGGCGATAATCCGCGCGATATTATAAGGTTTAACCTCTTCAAAAGCGATTTGGCACAAATCATACAAACGCTGCAACCCGAAATATTTTTCATGAGCGGCAATCTGTAAAACACTGTCGGCGGAGGTATAAAAAATCGGCTTACCGCTTTTAATATGTTCTTCGCCCAAACGCTCGATAATCTCCGTTCCGGACGCCGCCTCGTTACCCAAAATCCCCGGAATTTGACCGCGACGAACAATATTTTGCACCAGTCCTTCCGGAAAAGAAGGATAGTCTTTTTTAAAATATCCCCATTCAAACAATACCGGCACGCCGGCCATTTCCCAGTGTCCGGAAGACGTGTCTTTACCATGGCTGATTTCGCGCATATGGCCATATTTTGCCCCGATATTTATTTGCGCTTTGCCGATAATATTCGGTTTTGTGCCGCTGGCTTCAAACGCTGCCGTGCCAAGCCCCAACGCCGCCATATTGGGAACTTCAAGACCGTTAACCGCCGCGGCGATATGTCCCAAAGTGTTTGCACCCTCATCACCGAATTTAGCTGCATCCGGTGCGCCGCCGATGCCGAACGAATCAAGCATTAAAATAATCACGCGCTTCATTTCTTTTTTCTCCTCATATAAATATGAGCTTATGCAAAAAAATTTAAATTTTTATAAAGAAGTTTTTGTTATCATACAGCTAAAGTAATTTTAAAAGGAATGTAAAATATGACAAAACATCCTGTTATTGACGGCCTTAAACTCGGCATGGCTTTGCAATTTGGCGGCATGGGTCCCATTTGTTTGTTACTGTTTCAACTCTCATCTCTATTGCCTCTCAAAACAGTACTTGGAGGTGTTTGGGCCGTAACATTTGTTGATGGTATATACATCGCCATTTCCGTACTCGGGATTATGCAGCTCATCCGCCAAGTAAAAGAATTTTCAGATATCTATAAAAAAATAGTCGGTGTCATTATAGCGCTTATCGGCCTATCATTTTGTTTAATGGTTTTTTCACAAGACGACAACAATTATATATCCCAATTTGCCTGGACGCCGGATAACACCTTCATAACCTTGTTTATTCTCAATTTGTTAAATCCGGTAGCTATCGTATGCTATACCGGAGTATTTACGGCAAAAGTTATCAGCACCAAGCTAAGCCACAAAAATTTGGTTTTATTTGCTTTTGGAACATTGCTTTCGACGCCGATATTCCTTTCTGCCGTTGTTATTATCGGCCATTTGGGAGCAAGCTTTTTCCCGGCATTTATCGTTTTAGCTTTAAACTTAATGATTGGCCTGGCATTAATTTACTGGGGAATAATCCATATCTTTCCCTCACTCAGTTTACGCAGACACATTGTGCGTTTCAAACAAACTGTTCAAAAATGTCTAAAAAAGGATTCATAACCTTTATAAAACAAAAAAAAATATGTCTGAAACCAAGTTCAGACATATTTTTTTAACCTAATTCAACCGGCCGAAAAACAACGCGGCTTTTTGCTTAAAAGAGCCGTGATGCCTGATAAACCTTTTCATGGCTCTGGGATTGCTCCGATACAGATTGCGCAAATCCTCCATTGTCAACGCCTTAACTTTTGCCAGACGCCGACAACCGTTTTGAGTATCATTATAGAAAAATTTTATGTACCCCAAACGGACAAGCTCACCATCAGCCCTGTTATCCTGAAGCGCATACAAAGCTTCAGCACCGCCGTGATATTTCAAGATCCCGTTAATCCACTCGGAATTTCTTGTTAAGGCTGCCCCGACATTAAAGCTGCAGTCAAACCACAACATGCTAAAATCCCCTCTTTCATATAAGAATTCATAGGGAAGTGCACGCCGGACATCGGCAAGATAAACTTCTTTGTTCTGAACCGTCGCATATACGGTATCGGCACCAAATTTTTCAATCACTTTTTGCCAACAGTCATTTTGGTGTGCCGCTGCCATCAGTTCCGGCGTCAAGCCGGATTGAAGCAAGCTTTCAAACGCCTCTTGCTTGCGTTTTTTCTCATCTTCCCATTTTTGTTGCATTTGAGAACGTTCAGAATCTTCTCTGGCTTTTTGGCGTGATTGAATCTCATTTTTCAGAGTTTTCGGATCGCTAATATCAAAAAGGGTATTATACGCCGAAGGCTCTGCTTTAACGGCCACCTGCAAAAGTTTTTTGATAACATCCTTCTGACCCAGTCGATACAAGCTTTCAAGCAAACGGTCGGTAAGCGGATACCCTTCTTCGACCATTTGTACAATCTGGTCATATTGCTCTTTACAGAGCATCAGCTTCACAATTTCCCATCTGGTTTCATCCGAGAAGCTTTCAATATAATTTTTAACCATAATAAGAAAATTTAATTAATAATTCAAAATTTCTTTGTTTATAAAAGAATTGAAGATTTTTGTCAAATGGTATTTCCGGTAAAATCAGCCCATATTTTTCTTAACCCACGGATATTTTCTGATAGCTTCTTCATTCAATTCGGTGCATTTTGTCTCAATTCGTTTTTCAAGTTCATCCATGAAAGCTTTTTTATCAACGCCTTTTTTTGCTTTCATTGGCTCCAAAAACTCAAACACTGCTGTCCCCGGATACCTTAAAAAAGAAGCCTTTTGCCAAAACAATCCCGTATTTAAGGCTACCGGAATAATATTAACATCCAGATTTTCTGCCATAAATAAAAAGCCTGGTTTATAGCCTTTTGTTGTTCCGGGCTTACAACGCGTCCCTTCGGGGAAAATCACCACCGGACGGTTATCATCAATTTTCTTTTTAACCTCTTTGAGCATATTTTTCATTGCCGCCGCCCCGCCTTTGCGATCAACCGGCACCATACCGTAAAAATGCTGTGACCAACCAAAAAACGGAATATAAGTCAATTCCTTTTTCAAGACATATGAAATTGTCGGCACGGCTTGTGTAAAAGCATAAGTTTCCAATGCCGATTCATGCTTACAAGCATAAAGCGCCGGTTTTTTAGAAATATTTTCCACGCCTCTGAACTCAATTTTCAATCCGGCAAATATTTTCAAAAACCAAAAAGCCGCCGGCATCATTATTTTATCCCAAAAATACATCGTACATTTATGCGGCAACAAAGCAATAAAGGGCGACACCAAACTGCCGACAACAATAACCCCGAAGAAAAACACATTGGCTAACAACGAGCGAACATAAATCATATCAATCCCTTTCCGTTAATTTAAGAATGAAATTTTTGACATACACAAACATAAACTTATTATATTCCATAGCAATAAGATAAAAACTTCCCCAACGTTTCCACCATTTATCCGAAACATTTTCCGAATACACGGGATGATAAACAATTTTCACATCTGGGTTCATCGCCATAATTTCTTGTTCACTGCGCGGCATATGATAATACGACGTAACCAAACGAACGGAAGCGGCATTGTTGCGCCGAATGGCCTCACTGACTTCAATAGCGTTTTCAATTGTATTGGTTGCTTCATCGCCCAAAATAACCTGTTCCGTTTGACGCTCAATAACAACACGATTTTCTTTTTCCAGTTGTTCAAGTGTAATATTTTTTCCGACACCCGATATAATCAAAATTTTGGCCAACCCGTGATTATATAATTTCATAGCCTCGGCCAAGCGGTTTTTTCCGCCGGTCAAAACCACGATAGCATCGGTTGCATCAAGCTTATCATCAGGATAACTGCGTATTTTTTGATGAAAAGCAACAAACCCGCCCAACCAGACAAGAATAAAAAACATGATAGATATTAAAACACAAAAGCTCAGACGTTGCATTTACATAATCTTTCTTAACGTACGGCGAACTGCCCAATAAGAAGTCGCCATCGACAACAGAGCCGACCACAAAGGCAAAGACAACAGCCAGACCCATCCTTGAGCAGAAATATCCATATGCGCAAACATTCCATCATCCAAATACATGGCTGAAGAATAAAGCCATCCGAAAGCAAGCATGGTAATGACCGTTCCGGCTGCCCCGGAAGCAAGCCCGAGCCAAAACCCGCGCCTTGCATATTGCCGGGCGATATAGTCATCTTGAGCACCCATAATATGCAAAATTTCAATAATTTGACTATGAATTCCCAAACTTGTGCAAGCCGCATAAAAAATTGAAAGAATGCCGGCTGCCAACACCATACACAAAACAGAAAGCGCCAAAGTTTGCAAAGCACCGGCCAATCTTAAAAGTCTGTGCAACCATACATTATGGTTGTCTATAGATGCATAAGGTGCAATTTCTTTCAAAGTATCTTCCATTTTATCATAATCAAGATTCGTCCCTTTTTTCAAATACACATCCAAAAGTTCTGGTATCGGCAACGTATTTATATCAATTTCATCACCAAGCCATGGGCTCATCAATTGCTCTTTTTGTTTTTGGCTCATCAAAAGCACTCTTTCCACAGCCGGTTGATTTTCAAAAAAGGTAATAACTTTATTTAAGCGCAAAGTTTTTTCTTGTTCGGTCAGTGTTTCTTCAGCAGGCATAATTTGCACGGTCATACTTCCGGAGATACCGTTTTGCCAACTTTCAGCCATAGAATTAATCAAATAATATCCGGCCAACGTCACGGAAAACAAAAACACCATAATTGCCGTTACAATTTCCAAAAACAAATTAGCTTGGTCTTTTTTAAGCGGAAGTTCAGATTCGTGATTTAGTTTAATTCTATTTTTCATGCAAAACACTCCTCAATGCCGGAAAAACTCTAAGCGATTTATTTTCCAGATGTATCCGCGGATAATTGTAACGACCGATCAATTCTTGACTATGAGTCGCAATAACTACGGTCGTGCCGAGTCTATTTAACTCAATAAACAATTTCATTAGTTTTTGGGCAATATCATCATCAACATTGCCGGTAGGTTCATCAGCCAACAAAATTTCGGGTTGGTTAATCACCGCGCGAGCAATAGCAATACGTTGCTTTTCGCCACCTGATAGCGTCGAGCAAATTTTATTCATACTGTTTTCCAATTCCACCCAGCGCAACAACTCCTTAACACGCTTATCAATTTCCCCTTCTTTCATGCCACGCACCCGAAGCGGCACGGCAACATTATCATAAGCCGACAAATGTTCCAACAGACGGAAATCTTGAAAAACCACCCCAATGCGCCGACGCATTAACGCCATGGTATCGCGGCTGGCAAAACCGATATTTGTGCCAAAAACGGTAACGGTACCCCGACTTGGTTTTAATGCCAAATACATCATGCTTAAAAGCGATGTTTTACCTGCACCGCTCTTACCGGTTAAAAAATGGAAGGATCCTTTATCAAGACTAAGTTTAATATCACTTAAAACTTCCGGATCTGAGCCATAACGGATACTAACATTTAACATATCCACAACAGGCTCTTTAATGCCGTTCTGAGCTGCGGCCATAAAACCTCCTTATTATAATGCCATCCCTACACAACACATCCATACGATATAACAAATATATATTTAATAAAATACTTTTTTTCTTGGATTCTATGCTTTTTTATGCATAATATAAGGAAATTAAGGCAAAATTTTAATTTTAACCAGAGGAAAAATGTTAATAAAATGCCCAAAATGCCATTCGGTATATGATATTCCCGACAATTTGGTTTCAGACGAAGGTCGGGTGCTTCGCTGCGCGGAATGCGGCGAAATCTGGACAGCCACGACCAAAGATACCATAAAAAAGAGAAAATCTTCTTCTAAAGATATTCAAAAAATGTTTGAGCGTGTTTCCAAAGAAACCGAAAATCTATTTACCTCACCGGAAATTAAAACGGTTGAAAAAATCCGTGTTGTCAACGTCACGCGCTACAAACACACCATCAACATAATCTTAGTGCTGATTGCCCTGGCCTGCATTGCCGCCGTGCTGTATTACATGCGTTATGACATTGTTCGGCTGGTACCCGAGGCTGAAAAGCTATACGATAAGATAGAAATTTCCAGCATACCCTACGGCAGCGGTCTGGAATTTAAAGACATTGCAACCAAAGAATTTACAGAAAACAACATGGCAAAAATAGAAATCAGTGGTTCCATTGTTAACACCGGTCAATATCAAACCAAAATACCTCCGGTTAAAGTAGAAATATACGACAAATCCGGAAAGCTGATTTTAGACACCACGCACTATCTGCCGTTTCCGCGTTTAGAACCCAAATACAATTTGCTGTTCAACATCGTGGTCACCAACCCGACACCGTACGGCAAATCCATTTATCTAACTTTTAATGACAAATTACAATAAAAAACAGGAGAAAAAGATGTTACGTGAAGATTTGCAAAATGCCTTAAAAGAGGCGATGAAAGAAAAAAACATGCTTGAGGTCAATGCCGTGCGCATGATTATTGCCGGCTTAAAAGAAAAGGACGTCGAAGCCCGTGGCAAAGGCAAAAAGCAAGCCGAAGACGCCGAGCTGTTATCCATGATGCAAACCATGATTAAACAAAGAAACGAGTCCATCAAACTTTATAACGACGGTCACCGTCCGGAACTGGCAGAAAAAGAACAGGCAGAAATCAAAATTATAGAACGCTTTTTACCCAAACAGCTTTCGGTTGAAGAAACCACGGATGCCATCAAAAATATCATTGCCCAAACTGGCGCCCAATCCATCAAAGACATGGGTAAAGTCATGGCTGCGCTGCGCGGTCAATATGCCGGTCAGATGGATTTTGGCAAAGCCTCTGAAATCATCAAACAGCTTTTGGGTTAAGAACCGTCATAAACCATGGAAGGCGATTTACAAAAATTCATTGAGGAATTGCGCAGCCGTGTTTCGGTGGCAGACGTTGTTGCCGAGCGGGTAAAGCTCACCCGCAAGGGACGCGAATATCTGGGTTTATGCCCGTTTCATAATGAAAAGACACCTTCTTTTACCGTCAACGAAGCCAAGGGCTTTTACCATTGTTTCGGCTGCGGCGCACACGGCGACATCATCAAATTTGAGATGGAAGCCAACAACCTGCCGTTTATGGATGCTCTGGAAAAACTTTCGCACAAAGCGGGAATTCCGCTACCGAAATTTTCCCGCGAACATTCGGCTGAACAGGAAAAGCGCCAATCGTTGTTTGAGATTATGGAACTTGCCGCCGCTTTTTATGAAAAAACACTTTACTTGCGTGAAGGCGCCAAAGGTTTGGATTATTTTTACCGCCGCGGCTTGGACGACGAGCTGATAAAAAAGTTTCGTTTAGGCTACGCGCCATCGGGCAATGCCTTAAAAGCTTATTTAAATAGCAAAGGCGTCAGCGAACACGATATGGTGGAACTTGGGCTTGTGGCGATTCCCGAAGACCGCACGCGTTCTCCGCACGACTTTTTCCGCGACCGGGTTATGATTCCGATTCGCGACAAACAAAATCGGGTGATTGCTTTCGGCGGCCGTATCATGGGCGACGGCCAGCCCAAATACTTAAACTCACCGGAAACGCCGGTGTTTAATAAACGCAAAATGCTCTACAACATCAATTTTGCCCGCGATAAAGGTTTCGCCGAACGCAATTTTATTATTTGCGAAGGTTACATGGATGTGATTGCGCTGGATAAATACGGGTTCGGCTATGCCGCGGCGCCGATGGGTACAGCCTTAACCGAAGACCAGATAACGGAAGCCTGGAAAATCGTCCCCGAGCCGATTTTGTGTTTTGACGGCGACAACGCCGGCATCAAAGCGGCTTTGCGTTCGGTTGACCGCGCTTTACCGATTTTAAAAGCCGGCTATTCGCTCAAATTTATGTTTCTGCCTGATAAAATGGATCCGGATGAATTCTTAAAAGCCAAAGGCCGTGATGAGTTTTCAAAATTGATGCAGCAAACAACGCCGCTCATGCAGTTGCTATGGGATAAAAACACCCGAAGCGCACCGGCGCAAACGCCTGAACAAAAAGCCCTGATAGAAAAAAACATTATGGAAGAAGTTTCAAAAATTCAAGACGAAAAAGTCCGCGGCTATTACGTTCAGGAAATGCAAAAACGGATTTACGAAACCTATGGCCGCGGTTCACTACGTCCGCAACGCGGCAAACAAACATTCAAAAAACCCGCGCGCATCGGCCTGCCCATCCGCGATGTTGATTTGCGCTTTATTTTAGCCGGCATTCTGCTGTTTCCTGATTTGATTAATGATTTTGAAGAAAGGCTTTTGACTTTCGATATTTCAAAATTCACGCTTTTCAACCTGTTGCATGCGGCAATTGACTCATTTCATGAAGATGAAAACATAAGTTCCGCAGTTTTATTGGAAAAGCTGAAAAACAGCGGCTATGAAAAACAAATAAACGATTTGTGGGAAATCAGCATGTTAAAATCGCAAAAACCGTTTATTAATGACATCAAACGACAGATAAACACCCTGCTTGCTGCCGTTCAGGTCAAACAACTCAATCAGGATATTAATGAATATAAACTTAAACTGAACAAAGACACTTCTACTGATGAAGACTATCAGCGCTACCTTGCTTTAACCGCTGAACGAAACCAACTTTTAGCCGAATATAATTTGGATTAACTTTTTGTTTTTTATCCTTTTTTCTTTTTACCCATTAAATGCATATTCCGCCCTCTGTGTTGAGAATAACATCTTAAAATGCGACAATTTAGGCTATACCAAAAGTACCTGTCCTTACGGCGGTATAGCTTGCCCTTTTGATATCTCTCGTTGGTATTGCGCTGAGTGGACCTGCCAAGACGGCAGATACAAAAATAAAGCCGGAATTAATGACGACTGCCTCGAAGTCGAATACAAAGATATATCCTGCTTAGACTGTGTCCCGGCTGTCTGCGAAATCGGCTCCGTTTATTATGCTGACGGAACTTGCGGCTTTGCCCAAAATTATGACGGATCCAAAATTCCCGTCGGTATTGTCTTTGAGGCTGATGAAGAAGGTAAACACGGTAAAATCATTGCCCTAAAAGATTTAACCGTTAACAGTACAACTAAAAAATTCAATCCGGAAAATCCTTTTGGCGAAAACAGTAAAGCCATAAAATGGGGATTATACGGCCTAGACATCGCTAACATAACCAACTATGAACGCGGCAATATTGTTACCGCCCTTAAAAGTTATGAGCCGGAACTTTTTGACGGAAAATCAAACACTACCGCCATAATTGCCACTCAACCAACAAATCAAAACTGTAAAAACGGCACTTATGAAGAAGGAACGGATAATTATGCACGCTATTGTTTTCCACCGGCGGCAGCAGCAAGTACGGAATTTTACCCTCACCCGGATCTCAAAAGCGATTCCGTCCTCGGCGCCGGCCATTGGTACCTGCCCGCTTTCGGAGAATTTCTGAATATTATTGGTTATAACATGGAAGCCATAACATCATACTTTGGCACCAGCGGCTCCACCAAAACAACCATAACGGCCATAAATCAGGCTTTAACAACATTAAAAAACCAAGGAGCCGATGCCGATACACTTGCAAATGCTTACTACGCTACTTCTTCCGAGCAAGGTCCAACCATGGTTTGGCTTGTACAATCTAACGGTTACCGACGTTATAACAGTAAAAACGATTCAGTTTATGTTCGGCCGATTACCGCTTTTTAAGCAAATTTTATGCTGCTATCACACCTGCCGGATAACTTCCCAAAACATGGATGGTATCGCACACGCCTTTTAGGCTTGTCAAAGCTTGCTTAAATTCTTCTTGCTCCTGATGCGCTTCCACTTCGGCATAAAATTGCGCCGCCACGAAACCGCCATCAACCAAATAGCTTTCCAGTTTGGTCAGATTAAGCCTTTCCCGAGCGAAACACCCCAAAGCCCAAAACAAAGCGGACGGAATGTTTTTAACCCTGAAAACCATTGCCGTCTTATATTTTTTTCCTTCTTGCGGATTTTCTTTCAGGGCTTCCCGACTCATAACCAGAAAACGCGTTGTGTTGTGTTCGGAATCTTCAATATCCGCAGCCAGTTTTTCCAATCCGTAGAGTTTTCCGGCGGCCTCGGAAGCGATTGCCGCTGCCGTCAAGTCTTTCATCTCGGCAATTTGCTTGCAGGATAACGCCGTATCCTGCGTTGAAAAGGGTTTAATATCATATTTGTTCAAAAATCCGGCACATTGCGCCAAAGCCTGCGGATGCGAATAAGCCTCGCTGATTCTTTCAAGCTTTGCACCCGGCAAACCCCACAACTGATGACGCACGCGCAAATAATATTCCCCGATAACAAACAACCCGGTTCCGGGCAGCAGAAAATGAATATCGGCAACCCGTCCCGCCTTGGAGTTTTCAATCGGCACCACCGCACGGTCAGCCACACCGGCGGCAGTCAATTCCAAAACTTTGGCAAAGGTTTCACAACCGATATATTCGGCATCGGGATAGATATTTTGTGCCGCCTGATGAGAATACGCGCCCAACACGCCTTGAAAAGCTACTTTCATCTTTAATTCCTTCTAAGTATTGATAAAAAGTTTATTAAATCTAGTGCGCTTCCGTCCAGTTATCGCCGACACCGACCTCCGCCACAAACGGAATGTCGAAATCAACAACACTTTCCATCGCTTCTTTAATTAAAACTTTAACTTTTTCCACCTCGCCAACCGGCGCTTCAAACACCAGTTCGTCATGAACTTGCAACAACATCCGCGTTTTGAAACCGCCGTCTTGCAAAAGATGCCAAACCTTTTGCATCGCCAGCTTAATAATATCCGCCGCCCCGCCTTGAATCGGCGCATTTATCGCCGCCCGCTCGGCAAAAGAAACTATGCGTTTGTTTTTGTCATTAATTCCCATAACCGAACATTTACGCCCGTAAGGCGTTAAGACATAGCCGTTTTTATGGGCAAAAGCGATGGTTTTTTCCATATAATCTTTGATTTCCGGCATGGTGGCAAAATAAGAGTCGATATATCGCTTGGCAACCTCGGGCGTGGTGTCTATCTGCCGCGCCAAACCATATTGGGATATGCCGTAAACAATCCCGAAATTGATAGCCTTGGCGTGACGCCTTAAGTTTGCGTCAACCGCCTCCAAAGGCACGCCGAACACACGCGAAGCGGTTGAAGCATGCACATCAACGCCGTGGCGAAAAGCCTCTTTTAAGGCTTTGACATCAGCCACCGCCGCCAGCAAACGCAGCTCCACCTGACTGTAATCGGCTGAAATCAGCTTGCAACCCGGTTTAGCAACAAAACAACGGCGGATAAGCCTGCCTTCATCGGTACGCACCGGAATGTTCTGTAAATTCGGATTGGATGAGGCCAACCGGCCGGTATTAACCACCGTTTGGCTAAACGTGGTATGCACCCGATTGTTCTTATCCATCAATGCCAAAAGCGCGCTGGTATAAGTAGACTTCAACTTGGCAAAACCGCGCCATTCCAAAATTTTTGCCGGCAATTCATGTTCTTCGGCCAGCTGTTCCAAAACATCGGCACCGGTCTGAAAACTCCCCGAAGCGTTTTTCTTGCCTTTCAAACCTTTTTTGACATACAAAATCTCGCCGATTTGCTTGGGCGAACCCAAATTAAACTCTTCGCCTGCCAAAGCATAAACTTCTTGTTCCACGGCTTTAAGCTTTTGATCAAATTCTGCATCAAGCTGCATCAAAGCCTTGGTATCCAGCATAATACCGGCATCTTCCATATTTTTTAAAATGCCAATCAGCGGGCGGTCAAAATCTTCATAAACCGACGTTTTCTTTTCCATCGTCAAGCGTGGTTTCAAGACATCATAAAGCCGCAAAGTAATGTCGGCATCTTCGGCGGCATAATCCAACGCCTTATCAAGCGGTACTTGGTCAAAAGTAATTTTATTGCGCCCGCTGCCGCAAACTTCTTCATATTTGATGGTCTGATAATCCAAAAACAACGCCGCCAACTCGTCCAAACCGTGCCCGTGTTCCGAACTGTCCAACACGTAAGAAAGCACCGCCGTATCTTCAATCGGAAAAATTTCCGTTTCCGCACCGACAACTTGCGCCAAAAAATGCATATCAAATTTGATATTATGCCCAATCTTTAAAATTGATTTTGAATTAAACAGTTCTTTCAAATAGTTGAATACGATATCTTTATGTAATTGTTTAACCTTTACACCCGTCGGTTCGGCAAATAAATCAGCTTTATTCTCCGCCGTTTGATGCGCCAAAGGCACATAACAGGCCACCCCGGGCGCCACCGCCAGCGAAAAACCGACAATTTTATCATGAAACGGATCAAGCCCCGTTGTTTCCGTGTCCAAAGCAAACCGTCCGGCTGATTTAGCCATATCGCACCAGCGTTTTAAGCTTGCCTCATCTTGCACCAATTCATATTTTTTAACCACTTCTGCCGATTTGCGCACAGCCTGCCCGCCGCAGCGTTCGGTTTGTTCAATGACCCACTTTTCAACTCTCGGTCGAATACTTTTAAGCTCATATTTATCGGCAAACGCCAAAACTTTATCCAAATCCGGCGCCTTGCAGGTGTAATCTTTAAGTTCGTGCAACACATTAACATCGTCTTTTAACTTAACGAGTTGTAACGATATTTTTGCATTTTCAATATTGGCGAGCAGCGTCTCCCGACGTTTGTTTTGTTTGATTTCGCCGGCGTGGTTTAACACCTCGTCCAATGAACCGAACTGATTAACCAACTCGGCTGCCGTTTTAAGTCCGATGCCCGGAACCCCGGGTACATTATCGGTCGCATCACCGGCCAAAGCCTGTACATCCACAACCCTGTCCGGATAAACGCCGAATTTCTCTTTAACATCTTCAGGCGTGAAAAATTTGTCTTTCATACTGTCATAAAATTCCACCCCCGGCCGAATGAGCTGCATCAAATCTTTATCGGCGGAAACCACAACCACCTCATCGCCTTCTTCCAGAGCCTTACGGGCGTAAGTGGCAATCAGGTCATCCGCCTCAAAACCCTCCATTTCCAAATGGTTAAGGTTCAAAACCTCAACCGCTTGATGAATAATCGGAAACTGCGGAATCAGCTCTTCGGGAATTTCTTTGCGTGTGCCTTTGTAATCGGCAAAAATCTCATTGCGATAATTTTGCCGTTTGGCATCAAACAGCACCAAACAATAATCGCATTTAATTTTGGCGGTTAAGCGCATAAACATGTTCATAAAACCCAAAACCGCGTTCACCGGCGTGCCGTCCTGCGTATTAAGCGGCGGCAGTGCGTAAAAGGCTCTGAAAATATATCCCGACCCATCAATCAGACAAACTTTTTTGGCCATTGGTTCCCTTTCATTTTTCCGTTCAATACCCCAATATAGTCTGATTTTTTATTGCCGCCAAGCAAATAAAAATTTTATGCCGTATATTTTTTTTTAACCGAATACCTATAAAATATCACAAAATTAACATACGGAAGACTGCCATGGTCAAGAAAACTACAAAAAAAATACGCAAAAAAAGCCACCGCAAAAAATCAACCAAGCACTTTTGGCTCAAGTTTATTTTTATTGCCGGAGGATGTATCGCCGCCGTTTTAGCGGTTTATATCGGTTATTGCGCCCTCACGCTGCCGGATATGGAAACTGCCGTTTCGCACACGCGGCGTCCATCCACCACGATTATTGCCGAAAACGGCAATGAAATCACCACCTACGGCAACAGTTTTGCCGAAGTGGTTTACCTAAAAGATTTGCCGTATTATGTGCCGGCGGCAGTGGTTGATGTTGAAGACCATCGTTTTTATTCGCATTTCGGTTTTGATATCATTGCTTTTACCCGCGCCATGGCCATAAATTTAATCAAGCAGCGCTATGCCCAAGGCGCCAGCACCATCACCCAGCAAGTCGCCAAAAACATCTTCCTTACGCCCGAAAAAAGCATCAAACGCAAGGTTCAGGAGCTGTTGATCGCCTTTTGGCTGGAATACAAGTTCAGCAAAGAACAGATTTTGACTCTGTACATCAACCGTGTTTATTTAGGCTCGGGCGTTTACGGCATTGAAGCCGCCGCCAACAAATATTTCGGCAAAAGCTCGCGTGATTTAAGCTTAAAAGAAGCCGCTCTCATTGCCGGCATGCTCAAAGCGCCGTCGCGTTACAATCCGTCTGCCAATCCTGAAAAAGCGTTGGAACGCGCCAAAGTTGTCTTACGGTTGATGTATGAACACGGCACCATCAGCAAACAAGAAATGGAACAAGCCGCCGCCGAACCATTGGAAAACATCACAAAATACAAAGTTGAAGGCGCACATCATTTTGCCGACATGGTTTATAATGAGGTCAACGCCTACATCGGCGAGCGCGATCAAGACATATACGTCAGCACCACGCTTGACCAAGATTTGCAGCAAAAAGCCGAACAAATCCTGCAAGAAATGATTGCACAATACAAAGACCGCCATGTCAGCGAAGGCGCCGTTGTCGTTTTGGATCGCCGCGGCGCCGTTAAAGCTCTGGTCGGCGGCGTTGATTATGAAAACAGCCATTTCAACCGCGCCACGCAGGCGCTGCGCCAACCGGGGTCTGCATTCAAACCGTTTATTTACATTACCGCGCTGCAGCAAGGTTGGAAACCGGAAGATTTGATTGACGATATTCCGCTCAAAATCGGCAAATGGCAGCCGCAAAACGCCGACGGGAAAACCCACGGCCAAGTCAGCTTAACCGAAGCGCTCGCCCATTCTTACAATCTGGCAACAATTAATCTTGCCGAACGCTTAAACCGACGTGACATTATCCGCAACGCCCGCCGCATGGGCATCACCACAAACATTCCGAACGCTCCGTCTTTAGCGCTCGGTACGGCGGAAGTCAAAGTTTTGGACATGGCGGCGGCTTATGCTTCCATTGCCAACGGCGGATATGCCGCGTGGCCGTATTCCATCAGTGAAGTATATTCTAAAGACGGCATGCAGCTTTACCAACGCGACATGGCTGAACCGATGCGGATTTTGGATAAAGATGTGGTTGAAAACATTACCGCCATGTTGGAAGCCGTTATAACAAACGGCACGGGACGGCGCGCCAGACTGCCGTTTTTTGCCGCCGGCAAAACCGGAACTTCGCAAGATTTCCGCGACGCATGGTTTGTCGGTTGGACGGATCAATACATTGCCGCCATCTGGGTCGGCAACGATGACAATTCGCCAATGGATAAAATCGGCGGCAGCACGCTTCCGGCCTTGATTTGGCAAAAAATCATGCTGGCGGCGGACGAACTTTCCCCGCAAAAAGAAAGTCTTACCGAACGTTTTTTTAATTGGTAATATAAAAGAGGGAGGAAAACACATCCTCCCTTTTTAAAAACACCCAAATTGCATTTTCCGCAAAAGCAACATTTAATTTCTTCTGCCATACAATAACAAAGTGTTTTATTTAACATCTTCAAGACATTGGCTTAAGAAATTAAAAGTTGACTTTTATTTTCATAAATCCTCTATCTTTCCGACAATAACCATATAAGCTCTAAATAGTGTTTTTTCAGCGCTTACAAAACCAAAGGATATAAAAAATTTTTTATTGACAATCAAAAAACCTTCCATTATAAGAAAATCCGTTATGCCGACATAGCTCAGTTGGTAGAGCAGCTGATTTGTAATCAGCGGGTCGGGAGTTCAAGTCTCTCTGTCGGCACCATTAAAAACAAAATGCGTCTTTATTTTGCATATGTAAATCTTTCATAAAATAATTATACTAAAACTGCCGCTGAAAATTTAATCATCAACCACGATATACCACCCTTCCCCATACGGATTGTTCGGACTGTCTGCACGAAAACGACTGCCGGCACCATGTGGATTGTTGATACTGTCAGGCGAATATTTGCTGCCATAACGGCCGTAAGGGTTGGAAATTGAATCCGGGTCATAACGGTTGGTTGAAAGCCGGCCGCGGTAATTTCCCTCACTGTCGTAAAGTTTCGGCGCATTGGTCGCATATGGATTATTTGCCGAGGTATTGCTGTATCGACTGCCATATTCCCCGTGCGGGTTATTGATGCTGTCTGCATCATAGCGGCTGCCGGCACCGTATGGGTTAGACGTCGAATCGGCATCATAACGGTTCGCCGAAAGCCGCCCAATAACGCGGGATTGCGCCGGCAAAGCCACACATATAAATAACAAAAACAATATATAACGCATGACAAACCTTTCTGACAAATATTTTACGTTTTATCATAAAATATGTTTTGACCGTTTACAATCAAAAACTTAGTTTGCTCAAAATATCCCCTCAATCAGCCAAAGATAAAACTTTTTATAAGTGATTTATTTGCTTGCAAAAAAGATTCAAAACCGTATGTTAAAAAAAAGGAGAAAAAATATGGCTGAATACAAAACAAAAGTACTTATCATCGGCTCCGGCCCCGCCGGATACACCGCCGGTATTTACGCCGCCCGCGCCGGCTTAAATCCGGTTTTGGTTTCCGGTCCGCAAATCGGCGGCCAGTTGACCATGACCACCGATATTGAAAACTTCCCCGGCTTTGCCGAACCGATTTCCGGTCCGCAACTGATGGAAAACATGCGCACCCAGGCACAAAACGTCGGCGTACGCATGGTTGATGACAAAATCACCGAGGTTGATTTCAACACCCGCCCGTTTGTCTGCAGTTCCGAAAACGGCAATGAGTTCACTGCCGACACTGTAATAGTTTCAACCGGTTCTTCTGCTCGTTGGCTCAATCTTCCTTCCGAGAAAAAATACATCGGTTTCGGGGTTTCCGCCTGCGCCACTTGTGACGGTTTCTTTTATCGCGGCAAGAATGTGGCTGTGGTCGGCGGCGGCAATACGGCAGCCGAAGAAGCGCTTTATTTAACCGGTTTTGCCGCCAAGGTTTATTTAATTCACCGCCGTGATGCCCTGCGTGCCGATGCCGTTATGCAAAAACGGGTCAAAGAAAATCCGAAAATTGAAATTGTCTGGGACAGCGTGGTTGATGAGGTTTTGGGCAGTGAACAGCCCTTGGGCGTTAACGGTGTCAAAATCCGCAACGTTAAAACCGATGCCGTGAGCGAACTTATGATAGACGGTTTGTTTGTCGCCATCGGTCATCATCCGAACACCGAGGTGTTCAAAAATTTTCTCAAACTCGACGACAACGGTTACATCATGACCGCACCGAACGGCACCGCCACCAACATCGCCGGTGTTTTTGCCGCCGGCGACGTGCAGGATGCCAAGTTTCGTCAGGCAATAACTTCTGCCGCCAGCGGTGCCATGGCTGCCATGGAAGCAGAAAAATTCTTGCAGATGCAGAATTCGTAGTGGTTTTATCACATTCACCGGCACCGCTTACACCTTCATAGGCAAGCGGTGTTTTTTTTATGCTTGACATTTTTTCCAAATATTATATCTTAAAATTGTTCTTGGAGCTTGCAGGGCTTATAAGCTCAAGGACGTTAACCCGAGCCAGGTTGTTTAATCAGGGAAGATTTTATACCCTTTTTATATGCCGGCTCCTTTGTAAGGAGTTTTTTTAATGTCTGATTTCAAATATCGTCACGGTTTAAGCATCATGCGGGCGCAGCCTTTTCACATCGGACACGCCATGCTGATTGACCGTATGTTAAAAGAGTGCGAACGCGTCACCATCATTTTGGGTTCCATTCAGGAACAGGGAACATCCCGCAATCCATTTAACTACACCACCCGCAAAAAAATGATTCAAAACGTCTACCGCCACCGGCCGGAATATGAACGCTTAAAAATCATCGGCTTGTTTGACATCAACAACCCCGCCGAATGGGGCGAATACGTTTTGGATTTCATCAGCGAAACTTTTCCGGATCTGCCCAAACCCGATGTTTATTACGCCGGCAGTGCTTACGACGCCCATTGGTTTAAGGAATGTTTTGAACATATTGAGCTGGTGGATCGCACCGACCCTTCTTTTCCGTTTGTCAGCGGCTCCATGATTCGCGACATGATAAAATACGGCGATGAACGCTGGAAAAATTTTGTGCATCCGGAAAATTGCCACATCATTGAAGATTATTTTTATCGGAAAAAAGCAATTATTTAATCTTTAATTTTAGCGCACAATGCGCCGCCCGCCTGTGTCTTCCGCAGGGCTTATGGAAGACAGACGGTCATTTTAACCCTTAAATAAGCCTGAAAGGGAAAATATCATGAACAACCGTATCTTAATGCGGATAGATTTTCAAAACGATTTCGTTCACCCGAACGGAAAACTTTCCGTCGCCGCACCGGAGTTGATTGAACGTCATCAAAAATTCGCCGCCAACCTCCAGCGTGGTATGTTTGATGCCGTCATAGATTCATACGACACGCATTTTTTGGAAACCTATCTCAACACCAACGAGGCCAAATCTTATCCGCCGCATTGCATTTTCGGCACCAAAGGCTGGCAATCGGCAGCGCCGTTTAAGGACAATATAGAACTCATCAAAATCTTTAAGGGCACCACCAACATCTGGCATGAAAAACACAACGACGCAATTTTAAGCGCTGAATGGCAAAACAAAAAAGTTTATCTTTGCGGCGTGTTAAGCGACGTGTGCGTTAAAGAAGCCATGGACGGCCTTCTCAAACGCGGTGCCGAAGTTTGCGTTTTGGAAGATTTATGTTTGGGCTTAAACCGCCAAATCGGCGACATCTTGAACGACGAAGTTTACCGTCCGTTCATCAACGCCGGCAAATTGCACAGCATCACCAGCGCTCAATTTTTTCGCACCTGCCTTTTAGAAAAAAAGGCACAACACAATTTGGTTCATTTTAACAAGGGGAACAACCAATGAGAAACGATATTTTACAATCCGGAACACCTTTTTTCTGCGACTTATACCATTTAACCATGGCGCAGGCCTGGTTCAAAGACGGCAAACATCTGGAACCCAAAACTTCCGAAGCCTTTTTCCGCAAATGCCCGTTCGGCGGCAGTTATCTTTTAAGCGCCGGCTTAGGCGAATTTTTACAATGGGCGGAAAACTGGCAAATCAAACCGGAAGATATTGACTATCTGGCGTCATTAAAAAACCGCGACGGCAACCGTTTGTTTGCCAAAGACTTCCTGCAATTTTTAAACGGACAACGCTTGCAGCTTGACATCCGTGCCGTTCCCGAAGGCGAAATCGTTTTCCCCAACGAGCCGGTATTAAGCACCAGCGGTCCCTGTTGGCAAGTAGATATGATTGAATCGGCTTTTTTAAATGCGTTTAACGCCCAAAGCCTGATTGCCACCAAAGCCTCCCGCATGGTCACTGCCGCCGCTGCCGACGGAATCAAACGTCCGGTAATGGAATTCGGTCTTCGCCGTGCGCAGGATTTCGGCTGTTTTCTGCCCACGCGCGCCGCTTTTATCGGCGGCTGCTGTGGCACTTCAAATGTTAAAGCGGCACAATATTACGGCATTCCGCCCAAAGGCACCATGGCGCACTCGTTTGTCATGAGCTACGCCGATGAGCTTGATGCTTTCAAAGCGTATATGCGCGCCTCCGTCGGCAATACCATTTTATTGGTAGATACGTATGACACCCGCCAAGGTGTTAAAAACGCCATCCGTGCCGCGCAGGAAACCGGCATTGAACTTCAGGGCATCCGCATAGATTCCGGCGATCTGGCTTATTGGGCAAAAGAGGCAAAAGCCATGTTGGAAGCCGCCGGCATGCCCAATGTTCAGCTATTGGCATCCAACGATTTGGATGAGCACTTGATAGAAAATCTTGTCATGGTGCAACGGGCGCCGTATGACGCCTTTGCCGCCGGCACTAAACTGGTGACTGCTTATGACACGCCGGCTTTGGGCGGGGTTTATAAAACCAAACAGTATAACGGTGTGCCGAAAATCAAAATTGCCGAAGGCAAAACCACTATCCCCGGCGCCACAAACGTTATTCGTATTATCAAAAACGGCATGTTTGAAGGCGATATCATCACCCGACAAAACGATGAACTGATAAAAGACGGACGTCTGACCCGCACGCTCACTTCATGGCGTTTGAACAGCACCACCGGCGAGCGCGTTGCGTTTACGCAAAATCAGGAAGCTTATGGCCTCTTAAAACCGGTGATGGCAAACGGCAAAGTGATTGCCGATGACATCAACCGTTCTTTAACTGACATTCAAGCCGCCGCGACGCAAAACCTCAACCGTTTGGATAAAGCCTACAAACGCCTTGCCAACCCGCATCTTTACGGCGTAGGATTAGAGCAGAATTTAAATGATTTGCGGCAAAACTTAATTAAACAACATCAGGAGCGTTAAACCATGCATGAACAAATTTGGGAAAAATTAAAAGACGGTCTGCGGCAATACTGTCGGCAAAACAACTTTCAAAACGTTATTTTAGGGCTTTCCGGCGGTATTGATTCCGCTTTGACGGCGGTGCTTGCCGCCGACGCTTTGGGCGGACAAAACGTAACCGCAATCATGATGCGCACCAAATACACCTCGCCGTTAAGTTTGGAAATCGCCCGCGAGATTTCCCGCCTGAATCAACTGCAGTATCACGGGTTGGACATAGATGCGCTGATTGCCGCCGAAACCGACTTCTTACGTCAAGCATTCGGTGAACAACCCAAAGGCATCGTGCTGGAAAATCTGCAGGCGCGCGCCCGCGGCAAAATCCTGATGGCATGGTCCAACCAGTTCGGCGGGTTGGTGTTGGCTTGCGGCAACCGCTCCGAAATCGCCACCGGTTATTGCACCTTGTACGGCGATACCTGCGGTGGACTGGCGCCAATCGGAAGCTTATACAAAACCCAGGTTTTTGAACTTGCCAAATGGCGCAACAATCTAAACCGCGTACTGCCAAGCGAAGTAATTGTACGAGCCCCGAGCGCCGAACTTGCGCTCAATCAAAAAGACGAGAACACGCTGCCGCCTTATTCGGTGTTGGATAATATTTTGACACTTTATCTTGATAAACATTTGTCAAAAGAAGAAATCATCGCCGCCGGTACGGAGGAAAAAACCGTTGACTGGGTCATAAACCGCTACCACGCCATGGCGTTCAAACGCATCCAGCTTCCCCCACCGCTGGAGATTTAAATTTTTATACAAAACGGCCGTTGTTTAAAAAAGCAACGGTCGTTTTAATATTTTTTCATATCCGCTCAAATGCGTTCAACTTCAACGCAAAAGCCTTGTTCCGTATTCTTAAATGACAAAGCGCAGCCGTAATATTCTGCAATCAATTTCACGATGGAAAGCCCTAACCCGCTGCCCTTTTCATTTTGTCCGGACGGACGGTAAAAACGCTGCCCGAGTTTGGAAAGATGCTCTTCATCCACCTTAACGCCGCTGTTGATAACACTCAATCTACCGTTTGTTGTTTTAAGCGACACCGCCGCACCTTCCGGACTGTATTTGACGGCGTTTTCAACCAGATTGCGCACGATTGTCGCCGCCAACGCCGGATTACCTTCGTCAATCGGTCCCTCTTTGCCGACTTCGCAAACAAATTTGATATTCTTTTCAGCCGCCGCTTCGGCATATTCATCGCAAATTGAACGACAGATTTTGCCCCACTCCAAAACTTCTTTTTTCTGCTCATCGGCAGCCAACGACGCATCCAACCTTGACAACGCCAACAACTGCTCCACCAAATGCGCAGCGCGTTTTAAGCCTTGTGATAAATTTTGCACCGCTTTTTCCCTGCTTTTTTGGTCATCGGCTGACATTTCTAAAACTTCCAACTGCACATTTAAGGCTGTCAAAGGCGTGCGCAATTCATGCGCTGCATCAGCCACAAAACGCCTTTCTCGTTGAAATGTGTTTTCAATCTTGAACAACAAACCGTTGACCGCCCCCACCAAAGGCGTAATTTCCGTCGGCAGACCGTCGGCGGCAAGCGGCGATAAATCTTCCGGCCGACGCTGCTTAATATCGCCCACCAAACGCCGCAAAGGCCGAAACTCGCGCACAATCACCAGCAGCATCAAAATCAAGAGCGCCGCCAGTCCCCACAGCCACGGCGTCATAAATTCTTCAATCATATCCCAGGCAATGTCGCTGCGGTATTCCAACTCCTGTCCGACCGCGATGATAAAATTTCCGTCGGCGGACTTTACCCGTATTACCCGCCACAAATCATCATCGTTCATCTCATTAAAAAATGCGCCCGTTTGCGTGTTAAACGAAAACTCCTTGCCCTCTTCGTTATCATCAAAAATCCGCCGCCCTTGATTATCAAACACGGCAAAACCGATGGCATCGTCATCATCATCGGCATCGCGGATATCTTTTAAGGCTCTGTGTGTCTGCGCCCTGATTTCAGAGTTGACATGGCTCCAATCGGCGGAAGCCAGACTGCGTGCCAAAGCCATCTGATAAGAATCAAAAAACTCATCAACGCTTTCTTTGGTTTCCTTCCATGACAAAGCGCCGGCAGCAGCGCCGATAAGCACAAACACCACCGTAAACATAAGCATCAACCGAGTTTTCAGGCTAAACTTTTTCATATGACACACTTCCCGCAGCCGCCGTTAAAACAAGACGCCGCAATAGTTACTCCTCCATCACATAGCCGATTTTGTTGATGGTCTTGACCACATCTTTGCCCAATTTTTTGCGCAGATGATGCACATGCACTTCCACGGCGTTGCTTTGCACGTCATCATCCCAAGAATAAAGTTTCTCCTCAATAACGGCTTTGGACAACACCCGATTTTTATTAAGCAGCAAAAGCTCCAACAACGCAACTTCCCGCGGCGCCAATTCCACCAAAGCACCGTTTTTGCTGACCTGCTTGGTCGCCGGATTAAAACGGATGTCCTTAAACGCCAACTCCGCCGCGGCATAACCGCTTTGCCGGCGGATAAGCGCGTTTAAGCGGGCAATAACTTCTTTTAAAGAAAAAGGCTTTGCCAGATAATCATCCGCCCCTTTGTTTAAGCCTAAAATCCGGCTGTCCACATCGCCTCTGGCGGTCAAAATCAAAACCGGCTCGGTTTTGTTGTGGTCGCGCCAATGTTTCAAAATTGTCAAACCATCCACTTCCGGCAGCCCCAAATCAAGGATGACAGCGGCGTAAGGCGCTTGAAAAAGCGCCTCTTCGCCATCGGTTCCGTTATCAAACCAATCCACTTGAAAACCGCTTTTTTCAAGTCCGGTTTTAATCCCGTCGCCGATTAAATTGTCATCCTCAATCAGGAGTATTCTCATGAACTTTTCACCTTATTTTTTAAGTTCAATCGCATCCACGTCAATTTCGGTCTTGAAGAAATCTTTTTCAACTTCGCCGCGGATGATAACCGTGTCATTCGGGGTAACCGTCACACCGCGCCAGTCATCATTATCAATTTCAATCGTAACCGAACCGGTGGCATCCGAAAACATATATTGTTCTTTACCAAGGCTCTTTTCAATTTTGCCTTCCAAAACCACGGCCGTATCATCACCCATTTTCAAAGCTTCGGCCACCGTGGTGGAAGACAAGCCCGGTCCCTGAAAACCGCCGGCCTGAACCGGACCGTTAAAGCCTTGTGCCATGGAGGCGGAAGCAAAACCTAAAACAACAGCCATTGCCGCAACTGATAAAACATTTTTCATAACTTTTCTCCTAAAAAATAAAATTAATGTTGTTTTGTTTACATCTTCAATTCAACATTACAAACTTAAGGAACGCTTAAGGAAAATATTTTTTTTGTTTTTCCCCTGATTTTTTCTTTTTCAAAATTAAAAAAACAGCGGAAAACCGCCGTTTTTTTTTATCATAAAAAAATTTAAGCTTTGGTAACGGCTTTAATCTCTGAACCGAAAATCCGTTCTTTTTCCGCTTTGAGATAAGCGTTGCTCTTCGCCTTATCAATACTGCCCTTTTTAACCGCCTCCGTATAATAAGCGATTTTATAATCCACTTTTTCCATATGTTTCTTAAGCTGCGCCAACTGCTCTTCCAAATGTTCTTTCTGTTTTTTAAACATTTCCAGTCTTTCGGCAAGAGTAGCGTCCCCTTCGCGGCACATATCAATATAATGCTTAATGTCTTTTAAGTGCATACCGCAGCCTTTCAAACATTCAATGATAATCAGCCATTCAATGTCTTCGGCGGTAAAAACCCGCAAACCGGAACTGCTTTTGCGCATGGTCGGCAACAACCCTTCTTTGTCGTAATATCTCAAAGTATGAGCCGTCAGCCCCATTCTCTTGGCAACCTGCCCGATTGTGTAACCCATTTTCTCCTCCTTGAGAGAAAGATATAACGCGATTCGCCCTTATTGTCAACGCCTGTTTAACTTAAAGCCAACTCCAATCTTTTTTTATCCGATTCAAGATTTATATACAGAGTATGAAAAAACTCTTGACTTAAAGTCAACTCTAAAGATTAGAGTAAAACAAAATAATAATAAAAAACGCAATATAAACTGATATAAAGGAGAAAAATATGAAAAAAATTATGGCTCTGTTTTGCGCCCTGCTGGCTTCCGCCGCCGCCCAAGCCGCCGAAACCGGCAACGCAAACACCGCAACCGCAACGGAGGATTTAACAATGACCCAAAACGCACCCAAAATTTTAATCGCTTATTATTCATGGTCGGGCAACACCAAAGAAGTTGCCGAAAAAATCCAAGAAGAAGTCGGCGGCGACATTTTCCGGATTGAAACCGTACAGCCTTATCCGGAAGAATACCACGCCACCACCACTCAAGCCAAACAAGAAATCAACGAAGGTTTCAAGCCCGAGCTGAAAAGCAAGGTTGACAACATCGCTCAATATGACGTGGTTTTCATCGGCTCGCCGAATTGGTGGGGCACCATCGCACCGGCTGTCAGTTCATTTTTGGCTGAAAATGACTTATCGGGAAAAACCGTTGTACCGTTCATCACCCACGGCGGCGGAGGCGTCCAGAACACGGTCAAAGACTTGACCGCTCAATGCAACGGCTGCAAAGTTTCCGACAATCCGTGGACAGGCTACGGCAGCCGCACCATGGGCATCGGCAGCTGGTTGGAAGATTTGGGTTATGCCCGATAACTCCGCCGTGGCAATTATAAAAAAACCGGAAGCAACTTCCGGTTTTTTTTTATTACTCAAGCAGATTGTTCAACCACACGGCAATTTTGTTATCCACCGCCGCATCATATTTATCCGGCAGATTATTAAACGATTCGGCCGGTTGAATATCGGCGTTTTTCGCCCGTGCGGTAAAATCCTTCAAAAACGTTCCCGCATTGCTGCCTTGGGTTGAAAACGGCACCACCTTTTTGCCTTGAAAATCGGCTTCTTGTAAAAAAGCCAGCCCCGGAGTCGCCGCCGTATACCACCATACCGGAAAACCGACAAAAACCCAATCATATTTGGAAAAATCCGGCACCGCACCGGCCAAAGCCGGATATTTTCCTTCTTTAAGCTGTGCCCGTACTTTAAGATAAAACCACGGATTTGTCTTGATTTCTTCCGCCGTTTTGATTTCATAAACATCAGCTTGGGTTTTCTTTTGTATCCGCTCGGCAATATCTTTGGTGTTGCCGGTCAATGAATAATACACCACCAAAACTTTCCCGAAATCGCCTTTAAGCGCAATCGGCGCTCCTTGATACGGCGCCATTTCTTTTTTGTTTCTTTGTGCCACCCGATACAAATGAAACCCGCCGGAAAGCAACCCGACAACCGCAACAATAACAACTATGTACAATAAATATTTAAACATCTCCGTCTCCTTAACTTAACACCCATCTTCTATTTTGCAAAATAGGACATTGTTTTCTTTTTTTCAACTTGTTTCAACTTATCAAGCACATTAATATTGTTTTTTTAAAAAACAATATAAGGTAACTCTGGATATTCCGAGCATTTGCGCAATTTTTACCTTCGGCATTTTTTGTGCAAGCATCTGCCGTATCCACGCTTCTTTACCGCTGATTTTTTTGTTAACAATACGCGTCCCCTCTTTCCGCCCGAGTTTTTTACCTTCAGCTTTTAGACGAGCCAAAGCCTCTTTGGTACGCTGAGAGATAAGGTTGCGTTCAATTTCCGCCGAAAGCCCGAAAGCAAACGCCAATACTTTGCTCTGAATATCCGCGCCCAGCCGATAATTGTCTTTAATCGTCCACACTTGCACTTCCTTTTGCATGCATATGTTTAAAATTGTCATGATTTGTAAAAGATTGCGCCCCAACCGCGAAAGCTCCGAGCACAAAAGAACATCTCCTTTTTTCAATCCCTTAAGCAATTTACCTAATTTTCTTTCTTCAAAATTTTTTACCCCGCTTATCACTTCATGCACCCAATGGTCAACCTGTAACTCATTTTTTTTAATAAATTCATTAATCTCAAAACGTTGGTTTTCAACCGTTTGTTTATCAGAGCTGACGCGAATATATCCATATATCATCTGTTTTCCTTTCATCTTAAAAATTAAAAAAACAGATGTTAGTCTATGCTGTATATTTATTGATTTTGCTCCGAAGATAGAATAAAAAAGAAATAATGTAAATTAAAGGAGAAAAAATGAAAAAACTGCTTGCTTTTATTTTTGTCGCTGCTGCAATTTTAATTGGCGTTAACATTCGTAACGGCAATGCCGCCATTGATGTCCTTGCCGACATTCCGGAAAATCCGCAGAACGCTCTGGTATTTATTCACGGCTTCGGTCAAGACGGTGCCGCCATGCAAAAAATTGCTGCTTCATTTAAAGATAAACTGCCCGACACCGCCATCTTTTACCCGACAGCCCCCGACCATGCCCCGCATCAAGGCTACCAATGGTTTGTTATTCCGGCTTTCGGAGCTCAAATGGCAGATATTAAGGTATATGAACAAATGCTGGATGACGCCGTTGACAATGTGGACGTTTTGCACAAACTGATTGATGAGATTCACAACGAATATGCCATCCCTTATGAAAACATCCATGTTGCCGGCTTTTCCCAAGGTGGCTTAATGACTGTGTTGATAGCCTTAACAAACCCCAACCCGCTTGGTCGTTCCGTTTCATTTTCCGGCGTGCCGTTTATTATCACGGAAGATTTTGACACCGATTTGATTGTTTCAAAACCGGAACTCATGTTAATCCAGGGTGATAACGACAGTGTTATTCCGCCTGACAGCATTCAAATGACGCAGCATACATTAGAAAATTTGGGATTATCGCCGCAAATTGTAATCATCAATCGCATGCGCCATGAAGTATCGCCGACGGCTCAGCAAAAAATGCTGGAATTTTTGGAATAAAAACACAAGCATTAAAAAAGGCGAACTTAAAAAAACAGTTCGCCTTTTTTACCCGAATGCGAATTACTTCAAATTATCTCTGAAAAATTGCTCCATCTTGTCAAACGGAATCACGTCCGCTTTATAATACAAATCCGTGTGATTTGCATCCGGCACAATCAGCAGCTCTTTATTATCGCCCGTTAGTTTTTTAAACGCATCTTCCGAAAAATAACGGCTGTGCGCTTTTTCACCGTGAATCATCAACACTGGATTTTTAATGCTGTAGCTGTAAGCCAAAATCGGCTGTGTAATCAAAGACAAAGCCGATGTTGCGTTCCACGCCCCGTTGGAACCGATGGAACGTTTGTGAAAACCCAACGGCGTTTTATAAAAATTGACATAGTCTTTTACAAACTGCGGTTCATCACCGGTCAATTTATCCGGCAACGGCGCCGCTTTGGCAAAAGTGCCGGTTTTGGCGTCTTGCGTGCGCTGATTGTTCAAATCCTCACGCATTTTATATAAGTCTTCATCCGACATGGAATCATTATAGCCGTGTGCTGACACCCGCGTCATGTCATACATGGTGGAAGTAACCGTCGCTTTTATGCGCGTATCTTGCGCGGCGGCGTTCAAACCGAAACCACCGAAACCGCAAATACCGATAATGCCGATTGCATCGGCATTAACCTCCGGCAACGTGGTCAGATAGTCAACCGCGGCACTGAAATCATCGGTATTGATATCCGGCGAGGCGACATCACGAACAACACCGCCGCTTTCACCGGTAAACGACGGATCAAAAGCCAACGTTACAAAACCGCGTTCGGCCAATGTCTGGGCATAACGGCCGGAAACCTGTTCTTTAACCGCACCGAACGGACCGGTCACCGCAATTGCCGCTAACGGCTCGTTTCCTCTGTCTTTGGGCATATACAAATCGCCGACCAACGGCACGCCGAAACGATTTTTAAACACAACTTTGTGCGTATCCACCTTGTCGCTTTTTGCAAAGGTCTTGTCCCAATCGTTATTCAAAACAATCTCATTCGGATTCGCTTTAACCGGCTGCGATTTTATTTCCGCCTTTTTACCCGGGCAAAAATAATAAAAAGCAGCGCTCGCCGCCAAAGCGCCAATAATAAACGAACTTAAAATTCCAATCATTTTCATACAAACCTCGCTAAAATGTTATCATTAAGACATATACATGTATAAATATTGGAGTTAACTCGAAGTCAAGAGTTTTTATTGGTTTGTGGAAAATTAAGCAAATACAGTTTCCGCACCAAATACCTCGACCTTAATATCTTCCAGATTACCGTGTTTTTGCAAATTTGACAAAATTTAGTTGATGTTTATACAAATCTTTGTTATAATGCACTTATAAAAAGATTGAATGCATTTTAAGCGATAAGGGCTAAACCATGGCAACATTCGGATATATAATAGAAGATGTAGATGCGGCACAAATAAGCCAAATTATGGACATGGCAGGGAAAAAAGTAAACGAGAACCAGCAGCCCATTAATGTCAGCTTATCTTTATCCTTAAAAGAAAAAGCAGATAAAACAAATATTATCAAAAGTCTTTTAGAAGAGTTAAAGCAACAAAATTTATGGGGAAAAGTTGATATTTCTTTTCCAGAAACCAAATTTTCAAGCGATGAAATCCGGCAAATCACCGCGGAAATGAGCAAATACAAAGACAAAGCCGTCAATTTTTCTTTTGATTCGATAGCCAATAACTTCTCTAAAGAAGATACAGCCGAAATATTACGCGCCTGCAACAACAGCATGTCGACCACCTACCCATTTACGGCTATGGCGCGCGACGGCATTCCTGATGCATTGCGGGAAAAATTTTTGGAAAACAACCCGAATATTATTTACACCGGCGGCAGCAACCCCAATTTCACCAAATTAAAAAAACTGTTAGGTCTTGAAAGCAACGACATACGAGGTGAAATTATTTCAAATGCCGACAAACGTCATATGTCGGCGGCACAATATGCCCGTTATCTGGTTTCAACCATGGATGCCAGCCGGTTAAACGAGATAAAAAAATATACATCGGCACTGGACAGATTATCCATGGAATACAATTCATTGAGTTTAGCCAATTTGCAAAAAAACAGATATGATGATGTAAATGTATTTTTCAAAACCGTTAAAAGCTCAATGGAAGAAAAAATTCAATCACAAGAAAAGACTAATTCCACAGAACAAGCACCATCTTTTGCCGGGATAGATTCTGAAAAATATTTCGAAATTTTGGAATCAAGAGACGTTCCTGCCGCCACCCTGTGGGAAGCCGCCAAAGCAATGGAAAAAAATAATCCGGAAGGCCGGTATACCAGTTATGCCGTAAGCGAAGTCATCAACAGAGACCCAAAATTCAATCCGCATGAAATGCTGGCAAAAATCAATGACGATGTAACAAGGGGTTATTTTGAAACTGATGGCGGCAGACGGGATGAGATAACGGAAATAGCGGATTACCGCGCTGCTGCCCGCGACATTGAACGACTCGTTGCAAACAACCCGGACATCAGCAACACCCGGGCACTTTTAACATTAAACAGAATATCAAAAGACATCTTAGGATACAATACATCCGAAGACTTCGAGTTAGAAGATACGCAACGTAATGCCATTATACAAACAATCAGCGCTTATCAGCAATGTTCTTATCAGACGCCGTCTCTGGCGGTAACAGCCATAAACAATATCGGGAAACTAAGCAAAGCCGGTAAGCTTTACGGAGTAATATACGATACACTTGGCACAATTAATGCCGTACATGCAATTTTTAATAAATCAAAGCCCGACAAAGACATTGCCCGGGCAAGCTTGAGGGTTTTAAAAGATGCTGTCCCGATGTCATTTGACGAAGCTAAAAAAATGTTGTCCGTATACCATAGAATCGGCAGGGAGAACCCGGAAATGGGCGATATGGTTGCCATGAATATATTAAAAACATTCAAACAATGTCCGGAAGAAAATATCAAAAAAGAATGCCTGAAGACACTGACAATTTTAAATACTTTCCGGGGCCGTGATTTTGAGGCAGACATCCAACAAAAAATGAACCAGTATTGCCAATATATGAAACGACAGATGAATATAAATGCCGGCAAACCGACAAATACCCCAAACCCGCAAAGCCGTACTGGCAGGTAACAAACCGACAATACAAATCCGTAAGGAAAGCAATCATAAATTTTAAAAATCAAAAATATTTCTGCGCCGCAAATTTTACTCATTCAAGGCGATAATGACAAGGCTGATTATTTATTTTTCCAAAAATAATAAGATGCTATTTAAGGTTTCCGATGGCGTTTGCCGGCTGTTATCAACAATCAAATCTGCAAATTGCGGATTTTGATAGCCTTCTTTGTACATTTCTTTTATCCGCCGAATCTCCCATGTATCAAGCTTGCGGCTTCCTCTGTTTTTCAGGCAAACATCCAATGCGGGAGATAATGTTATGTTAATAAAAGTTGTCTTGCCGTCTTCAAACTCTTTCCATTCCGAATAAAGATTTTTTGTTATCGGATAAGCAAAAACAATATTGTTGTATACGCCTTTTAATTTCTCTTGATTAATCTTATCGGCAAGCCTTTTCGTCCGTTCCTGCCAACCTTCCTGCATGGACAGACCGAGTTTTTCCTGCTCGGCATCAGATAACAAATCATCCACCTCAATAAACAAAGCTTGAGGCAAAGCCGCACACAACAGTTTTGAAATCGTTGTCTTGCCGGAATTAATCGGCCCGTTGATATTGATAATGCGCATGGCATAACTCCTTTTCTTAAAACATTGCCACAGCAAAATACAAATTGTCAAACAAAAACCATCAAAACGTAATTTTTGAAAAGTCGGCGCTCTCACCGACTATTTTATTTAAACCGGATTTTATTAATCCCTTTTCATATATAACAACGGATACGGATTTCCCTGCTCGTCTAATTCCGTTCTTTTATAAACCGTAAACCCCATATGCTCGTAAAAACCTTTGGCAAGAGGATTTTGTTCATTGACGGTAAGTTCGCTTACGGCATAATTTTTAACACCGTATTGCAGCAATTGTTTTCCTATCCCTTGCCCTCTGTTTTCATTTGCAATAAATAACATCTCAAGCATTTGGCCGGAAATTCCCATAAAACCTACCGGCTCTCCTTTTTCATTTTCCGCAACCACCAGAACCGAAACACCATTTAAAGCTTGCGGCACATACGGCTTAATGTTGTTTATTTCATTATCGGATAAAAACAAATGCGTCGCTTTAACCGAATTTTCCCAAACACATAACAATTTCTCAAGCAACAACGGTGTTCTTTCTTCTATTTCAATAATTTTCATATTATGACATTTCCTTAACATTCACACATACATTATCGGTATTCAATTTATCATAAGTCAAAAATATAATATCAAAGCTTATATGTTGTATTTTGTTAAATTAATTATTAAAAGCCATATATGGTCGTGTTTCCAAAAGAATCTCTGGAAGAACGTGTGTTTATAAAATCATCACCTATTGTGCCAAACGTATTGGTGTTTCCAAAAGAATCTCTGGAAGAACGCGTATCTATAAAGTCATCGCCTATTGTGCCAAATGTATTGGTGTTTCCAAAAGAATCTCTGGAAGAACGCGTATCTATAAAGTCATCACCTATTGTGCCAAATGTATTGATATTTCCAAAAGAATCTCTGGAAGAACGCGTATCTATAAAGTCATCGCCTATTGTGCCAAACGTATCGGTATTTCCAAAAGAATCAGTGGAGGAACGAATATTTACGAAGTCCCCGTCAGAATTCGTTCCGTAACAATTCCTATTTCCATAACCATCTTCATAACAATTAACATAGGCATGAGCTTGAGAAGCAATGATGCAACAAAATAAAATAAAAAATATTTTTTTCATATCCAACTCCTTGGTTTACATCGTATGGAATTTATTTCAACAAATCAAGTTTAATATTAGGGTTGACCGGCATCACCAAAAGAAAAAAACTAAATCAATCAACGGATTTCAACCTTACATCAATTTAACAACCCCTTGATTTATAAAAGTAACCCCCACGTAAAACGTGGGGGTTACTTTTTTGTAGATTGACGTTAAGATTATCCGGCATTTCATTTAATTCAATATCCGTAACAAAATTTTGAGTTTTTGTTACTCTATCAATTAAGCTAAAATAAACTTTTCAAATCCAAACAAAATCAATCAAATTCGGGAATCCAATCGGGATTGGTGCAAGCCTTAAAACACATTTCAATTTGTTCTTTTGTGTTTTTTTCTTCGGCAAGGCCGGGAAGTTCATCAAGAGAAAAAAATCCGCTTTCTATGGTTTCCGTATTTTTTTTGAAATAACCGCCTATCACTTCGCACAGAATAAAAAATTTGCAGACATTATAAGCATAGGGCGGTTTATTATGTTTGTTTCGGTCGTGAACGGCCAAAATTTTGACAGCTTTGACATCTAGACCGGCTTCTTCTTTGACTTCTTTTTCCGTATTGGTCTTGATGGTCTGATCAAAATCCACCCATCCGCCGGGCAAAGACCAACGTCCGTCGTTTTCCTTCACGAGCAGAATTTTATCACCTTCAAAAATAACGGCTCTGGTATCCAGTTTAGGTGTTTGAAAACCAACCTCGTTACAAAATAAATTTTTAACGGTCTTAATGGGAAGTCCACTGTAACAGCTCATAATTTCTGCGGATATTTCTCTTAATCTTTCAAAACGCTCTTTGTCAAAAACATCTTTGGTATATGTCAGTCCGTTTTGAGCTATTGATTGAATTTCTTTGGCCCAAGCCAGCCATTTTTCAGAAGTTTTCTGCATTATTTTCCTTTAGTTCAAGTGTATACTGCTTTAACAATAGTCCATCTTATAAAACATATCAATAAAAATGATAATCAGTGATTCGGATACATCATTTTTTGAAAACAAACCACCCGAACTCAAGATAAGCCTTGGAAATAAAAGAAAAAGCAGCCATTTTACCGACTACCGCTTGCATTGATAATGCTCAATTCACGGTTTGCAAACCAATTCAATAGACTAAACTATATTTTTATGTTATTATCAACTTAAAGGAAAGACGATATGGACAATGCGCAACAATACGACAAATTAGAAACCCTACCCTCTCTGAAAAAAGGATGGGTTCGTTTGGTGCATCGCTGTCGATATAAAGATCATGTAAACAGTATCAAAAAAAACGGTCTTGTTTTTAATAGAAACGCCGCACAATTATCTTCATTACAAAAAGGCGGTTCTTATTCCAATATTACTTCAATGGTCTCCGTTTATGATGAAACTTCGTTTTGGGAAAGCATGCGTCATGATGATTTTTCATGTTATGATAATGCGCGGTATGCCGACACAAAAATCGTTTTTGACATACCGATGGATGAATTTTGTTTGCTGAAAAAATATGGTAATCTCATAAAAGGAACGGTAGATAGCAAATACATTGTTGGCTGTATCCCTAATGTGAATGGCGGAAATAAAAACCTAACTTTACCGGAAGAAAAAATAACGCAAGCCGCCGACAAATCAAGAAACAATCCTCCGCCACCCGTCCGACCAAATAATGTTGACGACATGGTGGAAAAATTACTGCTAAAATGCAAATCTGATAAAAAAGAAGAATTGCGCACCAATATTTATGAGAGAATAAAACAGTGTAAAGCAGATTTGCTGTTTGAATTAAACGAACGAAAGAAAGCACCAAATAAAAGGACAATACCTTTAACGGCAATAATCCGAAAACATTGCCGTTAGCATCTAAAAACCTGTCTTTAAAAGTGATGCTTATCTCACGGTTTCCGAGCTGAAATCTAATTTTCTTTTTTTATATATTTTGCCGGAATAAATCCATCTTTTAACACTAACATATAATGTCTGACAACGGCAAATAATAAATCTTTTGAACTATCACACTTTTCCCATGTCAAAGGTGAACAATCAACTTCATCTAATTCCACTTTTTTAAACTTTTCATTATAACCACCTGCATCAGAACCATCTTTACACCAAATAGCCGTAACTATGCCGTCTTTTACCAATTGCTCTAAATCAAATGAAAATAAGTCGCACCCGTCAACAATTGTTCTAAGAATTTTATCATTTCCTTGCCATACAATTTTTTCAGTTAAACAAGATACCGAATTGCTTCTTCCTTGAAAAGTAGTATCAAGCCATTCATAAATTTTCTCCGACTCATCTGTTCCGGCTCTATGTACATATGGTATCATACTTCTCCCACTTTTTCTAATACCAAACAATCCGTCTTTTAAAACCGTATTTCCGTGTTTTGAATAATGATACATTTTTAACATTTATTATTCCTAAAAGCATTATGTGATTTTATTTTACCAAAAATTTATAAATATAAATTTAAAAAGTCCCGTAATATCTAAAAGCAAAAAACAGAATAGCCTGTTGAAAAATAAAGGATTATCATCAAACGAGTTCGGAAAATTCTCCCAAAATGCAATTTTCAAAAAACAAACATTCGAACTCGATTAAGTACTTGATTCATAAGAGAAAAACTGCAGTTTTTATACCTGCCGTTTGAAATGGTGATGCTTAACTGGCGGTTTTCAAACCTTTTGAGCATTTACTGTAATAAAAATTAAAATTCCATAATCTCATTATCTTCCGGAACAAGAACATTATTTAGTT
>CALXZJ010000009.1 GCA_944393235.1 uncultured Alphaproteobacteria bacterium
TTGCAAAATAAATGTATTTACGCGGTATTCTAAACCGTTTTTTTTTTTTGCAATTTTAAAGAGTCTGGTGGGGATAAATTTCTATTAATAAAAGTAACTCGGCGCCATACACAAAAAAGGCGCTTATTGTCAAAATTCTTATCCGTTATAAAAAATTACGATACTTTGATAAACGTTTTGGCAATATCAGCAAGTTGATAATAATCTAATGAAAAATCACTTTGCAGCCATTCATTTTTTAAAATCCCGAGTAGTTTGCCGATTTTAGAACTATCTGCTATGCCAAGTTCAATCAAATCGCTGCCTGAAATAGGAAATTTTGGAATTTCAATATGGTCAATGCAATCAAACGTTTTTAATAAATCAAAATTATCAATACTATTTTGCGCCAAATCAAACAAAATTTTATCTTTGCAAAATTGTCTGCCGTATAAATAAACAGCCTGTTTTAAGGATTTTTCATCAAGAGATTTTTGACAATTAAAATCATATTTAGCCCAACTAACCAAGCGGTTTTTCTGCTCTTTGGTCAAATGAAGCCGCATTGCCAAATTTTCAGCCAACTGAAGATTTGGGCAATACATAATAAACAATCGCCTTAAGGCATCAGGTTCCAAATTGTTTTGTAAAATAATATCAGATAATTTTTGCAACTCTTGCAAATGTTCGGAGATTGGCAAAATATAGCTTAAAATATCATTTTCAAAAATTATGCGTAAAGTTTTAACGACATTTGGCGTCAACAAAATTTTGAACAATTCATCGCGAACTTGTTCAATAGCAACATCTTTTAACAAATCTCTATTCTCAACGCAGGCTTTTAAGGATTTTATATCAGGTTCTTTTTTACCAAAAATCGAATAAAAGCGAAAGAAACGCATAATACGAATATGATCTTCCTTAATTCTGTCATCAGCGCTGCCGATAAAGCGAATAATCCCTTGTTCCAAATCCGAAATACCATTGTAATAATCAAAAACATTGCCATGTTCGTCGGCATAAACGGCATTGATTGTCAAATCACGTTTTGAAGCATCAGAAAGCCAATCATCTGTAAATTCAAAGTCAGAATTTAAAGCATAACCCTTGCGTTCTTTATGAAGAGAAGACACCGCAATAATTTTATTATTAATCACAACGCCGGTGGTAGCAAATTTAATCCCGATAGGCACAGTTTTTAAGCCGGCATCTTGACAAGCCTCAACCAACTCATCTGGGGTTAAATCGGTAGCCAAATCAATTTCAAAACTTTTCAGTCCTGCCAAAACATCTCGTACAGCGCCGCCGACAAATCTTAAAATACCGCCGTGACCTTCAACAGCACGAAAAAGTGCCAAAATGTTTGTATCAGTAATAATTTCATTGATGTCTAAGTATTCGGGTCGAATCATACTTAAAACTCCAAAAAGATTCAAATATTTGCTTTCTTTTAACAGTTTAAATTTATAATGCAAATAATATTTTCAACAAATATCAGAAATGTGAGTATTTTAAGATGTATAAGTATTTAATTTTAGCGATTTTTTTGTTCACAAACGGGGCATATGCCATGGAAGCCCCGCGCTTAATCGGCGAATATGGAGATTGGGTGGCATACACTTATAAAGAAAATGGTAAAAATGTTTGTTATATGGCTTCAACGCCCAAAAAGGATGAAGGAAAATACACCCGCCGCGGGGATATTTATGCGGTGGTGACACATCGTCCGGGGGAAAAAAGTTTTGATGTTTTTAATCTGGTAGCAGGTTACACATACAAAAAAGGCTCTAAAGTAACCGTCAAAATCGGCACACAAACTTTTGATAAATTTTTTACCGATGAAGATAAAGCCTGGATGTTTACTGAAAAAGACGATAAAGCCTTAGTCACTGCCATGAAGCGCGGACAGCGCATGATTGTAGACGGCGTTTCTTCCCGCGGCACCAAAACCAAAGACACATATTCTTTGCAGGGCTTTACCCGTGCTTATAAAGCTATCAGCGCCAAATGTGGTAAAAAATAATGACAGACAAAACAGAGCTCATCGGTTTAAGCAAGACCGAAATCCAAGAAAAGCTAATTCAAATGGGCGAAAAACCTTTTCGCGCCAAACAACTTTGGCAATGGCTTTATTTCCATGGCGAAACCGATTTTGATAAGATGAGCAACCTTGCCAAAGATTTGCGTCAAAAACTTAAAAACAATTTTACCATAACCCGCCCTAAAATTGTAGCGGAACAAGTTTCTAAAGACAAAACCCGCAAATGGTTGCTTGAGTTTCAAGACGGTCAACGGGTAGAAATGGTATATATCCCCGAAGACGACCGCGGCGCGGTATGTATATCAACTCAGGTGGGTTGCGCCGTCGGTTGCAGATTTTGCCATACCGGCAGCCAAAAATTAACAAGAAACCTGACAGCGGGCGAAATTGTCAGCCAGTTTATGGTGGCACGCGATACATACGGCGAATGGCCGAGCCCAACCGCTGAGACGCGGTATTTATCAAATATTGTGGTTATGGGCATGGGCGAACCGTTGCATAATCCGGAAAATGTGATTAAAGCATTAAATATCTTAACAGACGGGGAGGGCATAGCCATCTCTCGCCGCCGTATAACAATGTCTACTTCCGGCATTGCCCCGAAAATTGTTTCAACCTTAAAAGCAACCGGCGTGCGTTTGGCGATTTCTTTGCATGCGCCGAACAATCAAATCCGCTCAAAGATTATGCCGATTAATGACCGTTTCCCGATAGAGGAAATTTTAAAAGCCTGTCAGGAATATCAAAGTGGCGATGGCAGCCGTTATATAACATTTGAGTATCTGATGTTAAAAGATGTCAACGATTCATTGGACAATGCCCGCGAACTGATTGCTTTAATGAAAAAATACAAACTTCGCGCTTCGTTTAATTTAATACCATTTAACCCATGGCCCGGCTGTATTTTTCAGCCAAGTACGGAAAAAAACATTAAAGCGTTTGCCGACGCCTTGGAAAAAGCCGGTTTTGCCGCACCGGTGCGTGTTGCCCGCGGTCAAGACATACTGGCAGCTTGCGGGCAGCTAAAGTCGCAAAAGGAAAAGTCTTAACACTTGACAAAAATAATTTTATGTGTAAAAGTGCAGGCAAATAAAATTATTAATATATGGATAAGGATAAGCTGCCTTTATGGGTACTGTATGAAAACGGCGAATCTTTATACATAGAAGACAGACAGCCGGTAGCGGTTTTCCTTAAACCTGATACAATTGCTGTTTACATTCAAGATTTGCCAAAGATGCCCTGGAAAGAAGCCAGCAGGATGTGCTATGAAATGGAGGTTGCTAATTTATACTGGCAAATCCCCAATTACAAACAACTGCAAGCGCTTTTAGATTATCAGGAAGAACTTGACCAAACCCTAAAGCTCCTCAACCTACCCCCTTTGCGAAAGAAAAAATATTGGGGTAGAGATAAAATAGGGACTGATATGAGAGTTGGTTTAGATTTAGCGCTGGAGCGGGAAATTTATATTGAAGAGTGCCAGTATGCATTTACCCGCCCGTTTTTAAGACTTGGCTAAAAACTCCTTAACTTTTAAGGAGTTTTTTTTGTACTATTTTGATAAAGAATTATATATTTCTGCATTTTCTTCAAACTCCCCATCAAGAGGTTTATATTTACGTTCGTCAATCAAGCTGACCGTAAACCATTTGCGGTAAAAATACAACAACTTTGCCATGTCAAACGCCAAAATGTTTCCCGTTATTTCGGCGCGTTTTAACTTGATTTCGGCAATGCCGGTCGCCGCCGAAACCCGCGAGGCGCTTAAACCCAGTTGTTTGCGATATTCGCCCAGGCAACGCATGAGTTGTTTGTTAAATGACCTTTTGACCACTTTGGCGTGGCCGCTTCCTTTACTCATATTTTTTGCTCCTTAATTTGTTTATAAATTAAAACAAAACCACCTTAAAAACTTTTAAGGTGGGGAGCTGAAAAACTGTGTAAACTCAGTCAGGTTTATTCGTACCCGAAGGTCTTATTTCGCCCACTCCCCTTAGTAAGGAGTTTGTTTACAAGATGTTTTTCAGACACCACCGCCAACCGACGGCAGTGTCTATATTAAAGAAAACAAAGTTTTTTGCAAGTGCTTTCTTTAATATAACTCCGGTTATAAAACAAAACCGCTTTGAAAAAAATCCAAAGCGGGGAGCTAACAAACTGTCACTAATCAGTCTCTGTTATTCGTGCATAAAAGCCTTATTTCCAGAACTCCCCTTATCAAGGAGTTTCTAGTGAAGATGTTCGTTAGACACCACCGCCAACCGACGGCAGTGCCTATATTAAAGGAAACCACATGTTTTGCAAGTGTTTTTTATGTTTTATTTAAAAACAACCGCGCCTGATAAAAAGGAGCGGTTATAAACAAAGAAAAAGCGATACTATCTTGCCGCCACCAGCGAAAGCGAAGAAATCGTGTCACCCATACCGACCAATGTTATTGGTTTTTCAATCAAAATTGTCGGCACCACAATCAAATCCCAGCGGCGATAGCGCCCAATACCGGTTTGTGCCAAATCATTTTGACCGGTCGCCCAAGCCAAACTATCAGCTTCAATTAATCCGACATCGGAAACTTCACGTCCGTGCGCCCATAAAAGTTCGTCAATTGAACCGGTTCCGGCTTTGGCGGCGGCAATGGTTGCCGCTGTCATCATTCCTTTTAAGTTTTGCTCCGGTGAGATTTTAAAGTTTGTATCTTGTAAAGTCATATACAACCCGAACATATGCAGCTGAATCCGTGGCACAGAGGTCTTTTCTTTAATTTTAACCAAGCCGGAAAACAAGTTTTCCGCCGTTGTCTGTTGTCGGCAACGCTCAGCCAACGCCTCTTCATCAATAACTTCCAAAATATCTATGGTTTCACGCTCATTGATACCGATTGAATCCATTAAAGGCGCAACTTTGTCAATAATCGCTTTACGGATAATTTTATCTTGCGTCGAGGCTATTTCTAAATGAAAAATGCAATTCGGATTGTTTTTGCGCCAAGTTTTAATTTCAGGCAGAATGTTATCAATCAAATTTTCACCTTGATTGTTGGCAGTCAAAGCATGGAAACCGGATAAAACAACATAGTCAACCGGATTGTTATGAACATGATGCATAAAGTATTTATCGGTAATTAATTTAAGATTAAGCGGGTCATATGTTGCAATAAAACGGTTAGATTTCGGACAACGGAACTTTTGACCTTCCAATTCCAGTATATCACCCTTGTCAAACTCAATAATCCAATGAATAAGCGGAACATCATTTTGCCGGTCAATTTTATAAGCAGGTAAAGCATTGCCTTTTTCATCAAAAGAAAGCAGATTTTCAAGTTTGGCAAATTGCTCAGCTTGCAGTTTTGGTAAAGAGTTTGTATGCACAAAAACATTTTTAATGCCGACCGTGGCCAGAGCGTTGCCGACAATTCCGCCCTGTCCGCCGATTTGCAAACGATCATAACCGAGGTTTTTATCCATCCAGTCATAAACTTCTTTTTCTTCGGTAATCCATTCTTCGGCAATTCCTTTGGTAAAGCATTTAAAAATCCCCCGTATAACATCATCGGGGGTTAAAATTTTTGTTTGCTCAACATTTTCAAGATCTTTTAACAACAAATTTCTGGACTTTGCCAATTCAACCAACCGCTTAGCTGAAAGCTTAATAACGGCATCAATGTTGGCGTTAAAACCGGTTGCTGCGGCATTGATTTCTTTTATTTTTGCCAACTGCTCCGGAACAATCTGATACTTTTTCTGCCAAATTTTTTTCAAATCAGGTGTGTCCATAAATTTTCTCCGTATCTAAAAAATAATCCTTAATATAAAATTTTTAAAGCTATTGAACAACAGATTCGTTTTTAAGATTTTCAACTTTCATAAACGCCAAGGTCAATGCTTGAATATTGTTTAAAGCTTGAGCAAAATCCACAGTTTTGACATATTTTTCTTGCCACGACTTAAATGCAGGCGTTTGATATTGAACATTTGTTTGCATTAACAAAACGGCTTGTGAAAAATCACCTTTATTAACAAGCTGATAAATCTTGTCGGCATCACTTTCTTTAACGGTTTTAGAAATATTTTCTTTGTTGCTATGCTCAACAACAATAAGTTTGCTTAATTTTTCTTTCCAGCTTGAAGTTTCCGAATTCGTTTGTTGTTCGGAGCTATCAGATGTTTTATTTGTATTTTTGGCATTTTGTCCTTCATACAAAAGATTAAACTCATCAATCAACATCTGTGGCGTTGCAACCCCGTTTGCTGCTGATAAGGCAATAGTTTCGGCAGCTTTTTCCATATTTGTACCGGCTGCCAGTTGGCGCAAAACTTCTGCCTCATACACAAAAGGCTTGCCGCTTGCCGAAGCATCTTTTACCAACATGGCCGCGGTTAAAATCAACGCGCCTTGCGAGCTGACCTTACCCAAAGTTTGAACTTTTGTTTCCAACCCGTCAACCCGTGTCACAAGCCCTAAAACAGCGGCATTACTTGCTTTTGCATCTAAAATTTCTTTATTGATTTGTAAAGATTTATTGATTTTTTCATTAAGAAAAGCTGTTCTTTTAACAAAGGTGTTATTGATTTTTTCCCATTCCTGTCGGCTGATATCCTGCGATTTTTCTGCTTGCAACGCCTGCACCTGATTACTAAGTCGGATAATTTGTTCTTTAAGCGCGTCAATCTCTTGTTTTTGCAAAGAAAGTTCCTGCGATTTAGCAAAAAGCTGCGGATTTTGATAAACATACCAACCGCCAGCTGCCGCTAATATCACAACCGCGGCAGCGATTAACTTTCCGGAAATTTTATTTTTAATAGGTGTATTATTTTTACCGTCTGTCGATAAATTTTCAAAAAAAGATTTTTTTTCAATGTTTTTTGCCATTTTTCCGTCCTCTATCTGAATAATTCTTGGCAAGAATATTTTTATAGTTTATATAATTAAAAAAAAACTGCAATAGATTAATTGGATTATACAAAAATGATAGTGTTAGGAATTGAAAGCAGCTGTGATGAAACCGCCGCCGCCATCGTTAATGAAAACCGCGAAATTTTAGGTCAGTCGCTGCTTTCACAGGAAGAACACAAAGCCTATGGCGGCGTAGTGCCGGAAATTGCCGCCCGTGCGCATTTGGAACATATAGATGAAATTATAGAGCTTTGCGTAAGACGAGCCGGCATTAAATTGCAAGATTTAGATGCCGTTGCTGCCTCTGCCGGTCCGGGTTTAATCGGCGGGGTGGTAGTAGGTGTTATGGCTGCAAAAGCGTTGGCGTTGGCTTTAAACAAACCGTTTGTCGCCGTCAATCATTTAGAAGGGCATGCTTTATGCGCCCGACTTTCCAATGATGTGGAATATCCGTATTTGTTATTGCTGGTTTCCGGCGGCCATTGCCAGATTTTGGTTGTTAAAAACGTAGGCGAATACGAACGTTTAGGCACCACAATAGATGATGCCGCCGGCGAGGCTTTTGATAAAGTGGCAAAAATGTTGGGCTTGGGATATCCCGGCGGTCCGATGATTGAAAAATCCGCTGCCGTCGGCGATGAAACGCGTTTTTCCCTGCCGCGACCGCTTATCGGCTCCGATGATTGCAACTTGTCATTTTCCGGTTTAAAAACGGCGGTGCGTAAATTAATTGAATCATATAGCCCCGACGGAAATTTAAATCATGCGGCAATCCCCGGCAAAGATATTGCCGATATTTGCGCCTGTTTTCAATACGCGGCAACCGATTGTTTGGTACGCAAGCTCAAAAAAGCCATTAACATCTTCAAACAAAAATATCCTCAAGGGCGTCATTTGGTGGTTTCCGGCGGTGTGGCTGCCAACACTTATTTACGGGAAAAGTTGCGGATTTTGGCTGATGAAAATGGCTTGGAGTTTGCTGCGCCGCCGATTCGTTTTTGTACCGACAACGGTGTGATGGTGGCTTGGGCGGGGCTTGAACGATTCCGCGCCGGCTATACCGATTCGCTTGATTTTAAACCGCGTCCGCGCTGGCCGTTGGATGAAAACGCGCCCAAAGCGGCAGGCGCCGGCGGTGTTAAGGCTTAAGAAGGGAAAAATATGGAAAAACAACAAACAAATCTTCGCCCGCCGAAAGAAACGTTGAAAATCATGGAAATTTTCAACAAAGAGAATCCTAACCCGCGTTGTGAGCTTAATTTTAAAAACGCCTATACTTTACTGGTAGCGGTGGTGTTGTCGGCACAAAGCACCGATAAAGGCGTCAACCGCGCAACGGAAAAACTGTTTAATATTGCCGATACACCGCAAAAAATGCTTGATTTGGGGATAGACGGCTTAAAAGAGCATATAAAGACCATCGGTTTATATAACAACAAAGCCAAGAGCATCATGTCTTTAAGCAAAGATTTGGTTGAAAAGCATAACGGCGAAGTGCCGCACAACCGCGAGGCTTTGGAAAGTTTAGCCGGTGTCGGTCGCAAAACCGCAAATGTCGTGCTGAATGTGTGGTTTAATGAGCCGACTTTGGCGGTGGATACCCATGTTTTCAGAGTGGCGCACCGTTTGAATATGAGCCAAGGCAAAACACCGCTGGAAGTTGAAAAAGACTTATTGAAAGTTTTGCCGCCGGAATACGCCAAAAACGCCAATCACTGGCTGGTGTTGTTCGGGCGTTATATTTGCAAAGCTCAAAATCCGGACTGCCAAAATTGTCCGATAGCGTTTTATTGTCATTGTTCAGATAAAAGAATATAATTTTAAAAGTTTTTCAAAAGCAAACGGCGCATACTTGATATTTTTCTAAAACCGTCCTACATTTTACTTTGGAAACAAAAGGAGCGGTTATGGACAATCTGCCGTTGTTAAGAGACATACATTTACCTGAAGATGTATCGGCTTTTCCGCCCGGATACGGTTGGGCGGTGATTGCCGGTGTATTAGTGTTGTCATATGCTGGTTATCGTTTATTCCGCTATCTGAAAGTCAAAAGCAAAAAATATTATGCCTTAAAACTTTTGCAAAACGCAAAAGCGGACAATTTGTCATCAGCGCGGCAAATTTCAGAAATTTTACGCCGGATTTGCGTTTATAAATATAAAGAGGCAGCTTCTTTGTTCGGAAAAGAGTGGATAGATTTTTTAAATGCCAAAAGCCGCGCTAAAATAACAAATTCCGCCGCCGAATTGCTTGTTTATGCGCCATATATGCCTCAATCCGAGCGTTTTAAGCCCGAAGATTATCAGCAATTAAAAACCTTTGCCAAAAACTGGATAGGAGAAAATTTATGATTGTTTTTCTCTATCCGTTTATGATTGTTTTGTTGTTATTGCCGTTTTTGGTACGTTATCTGCTGCCGGCGGTGCGCGGTATATACGGCGATGCGTTAAGAGTTCCGTTTGTAAAAGATTTTGCACAAATTGAAACAATGCAAAAAAAAGGTGCGGATTTATCATCATCGCCAACCAAATCAGGCGGCGTTTTCTGGTTTTTATTCATTGTCTGGAGCTTGCTTGTGTTGGCAGCCATGCGTCCGCAACAAATCGGCGAGCCGATTCGTTTAAAAAATGACAGTCGGGATATCCTGATGGTTTTGGACATTTCCACCTCTATGTTGGAAACAGATTTTTCTTATCAAGGCAAACGGTTGGATAGATTAACCGCGGTCAAAGCGGTTGTTGCCGATTTTATCAGAAAACGCCCTGCTGACCGCATGGGGCTGATTTTGTTTGGCACCAGAGCTTATTTACAAGTGCCGTTGACCTTTGATAAGTCTTCGCTTGATGAGGTTTTATGGTCAATGGAAGCCGGCATGGCGGGAAATTCCACTTCCATCGGCGATGCATTGGGTTTGGCGCTGAAGTCTTTGCAGCAAGAAAAAAATACGGCTGACAAGCAAAACAAAATCATTGTTTTGTTAACCGACGGCGAAAGCAACGACGGCAGTTTAAGCTTACCGCAAGCAATAGAGTTGGCGGAAAAAGAAGGTGTGAAGGTTTATACCATAGGTGTCGGTAGCGGCAGTTTCTCGCTGGCAAATGCATTTTTTGGCATAAAAAATTCGCCGCTTGATGAAGAAAGCTTAAAAACACTGGCAGAAAAAACCAAAGGGCGATATTTTCGCGCTGATGATTTAAAAGGTTTGGTCAACGTGTATCAGGCGATTGATCAACTGGAACCCGAAAATCGCGAACAAAATTTTGTTTATCCGCGGCAGGAGCTTTATTATTGGCCTTTGTTGGCTGCGTTTGTTTTGGCGTCAATGATGGCTTATGCATATAGGAGGCGGCGGGCATGAACGGTTTTTTTAGTGAGTTTATCTTCAATTTTCATTTTTTGCGCCCGTGGCTGTTGCTTTTGCTGCTTGTTCCCGCGATATTTTATTTTATTTTATTTAAAAACGACGCCAATTTAAGCAGCTGGGAAAAAATCTGCGATAAAAAACTTTTAGACTTTTTGCTGATAAAAGGAGATAACGGCCGCCGCAAATTTAGCGTATTTTTGATTTATGCCGGCCTGATTTTCAGCGTGATTGCCGCCGCCGGCCCGACATGGCAAAAGGAAGAGCAGGCGCTTTTGCTAAACAATAAGCCGATTATGATTTTGCTTAATTTATCAACCGACATGCAACAGTCCGATTTATCACCGAACCGCTTGACAAGAGCAAAACTTGAAATAAAAACTTTGCTGGAACAAAAAGGTGTGGCGGATACCGAAAGCGGCTTGATTGTTTATACCGCGGAACCGTTTATGATTTCGCCGTTGTCTGATGACGCGGGATTAATAACCAATCTGCTGCCGGCGATAAATTTTGACATTATGCCGTTAAACGGCGACCGTCCGGACAGAGCCATCGATATGGCGGCAGAAAAAATCAAAGCGGCGGGTTATAATCACGGCGATATTATCTTGTTTGCCGCAGCGGCCGGAACGGATTTTTCGGCGGTACTAAAAGCAGCTGAAAAGGCAGCAGCTGCCGGCATACGGGTCAACACGGTTAATGTTTCTGCCGCAGCTTCCGCCGGTTTAAAGCAAATAGCCGAAGCTGGTCAAGGTATAACCGCGGAAACGACTGATATAAATAAAATTGTGAATCGGTTAAACAAACCGGCGCAAAATGATAGAAAAGAAAGTGCCAATATGTCGGAGAATTGGAAAGATTTTGGTTATTACCTGCTCATTGTGCCGCTTTTGTGCTGTCTTTATTTTTTCCGCCGCGGGTTATGGCTTGTTGTTTTGACAACAATAATATCAACGCCTGCAACGGCAGGATTCTTCTTAAATGACAATCAGGAAGCGATGAAACTTTATGACCAAGGGCAATATGCCAAAGCCGCCGGCCAATTTAAGGACGAACAATGGAAGGCGTCTTCATGGTATCGTGCCGGCGATTATGTCCGTGCCGCCGATTCTTTTTCTAAAGCCAAAGACCCCGAAAGTTTGTATAATTACGGCAATGCTTTGGCCAAGAGCGGCAAGATTGAAGAAGCGATAAAACAATATGAGAAAGTATTAAAACAAAATCCACAGCATGAAGATGCAAAATATAATTTGGAATATTTAAAACAGCAGCAACAACAAAATCAACAGCAACAGCAAAATCAGGATAAAGATCAGCAACAAAAACAACAAAGCTCTGCTGACAATCAACAACAGCAAAATCAGCAACAGAACAATCAGCAGCAAACGCCGCAAGAAGAGGCTTCTTCTGAAAACCAACAACAACAGCAACAAGCTCAATCTTCGGCGAATTCCGAAGAAACCGAAGATAAAAATCAAAATAAAGAAGATTCCGCCACGCCGCAGCAAAACAGGCAAAATCCTTCTCAAACAACAGAAGAAGAGCGCCAACAAACCGCACCGGCCAAAGAGGGGGAGAAAGATGAAAAATATGACGAGGAAGCACAAGCGCGCGCTCAACAATTTCGGGAAATCCCCGAAGACAAAGGCGGGCTTTTGCGCGCATTTATTTATAAAGAATACATAAAAAACAGATATGGAGATTAAAATGCACAAGAAATTTATTTTAGCTTTTATCTTTGTAATGTTAACGAGCATGAACACTCATGCCGCAACATTGTCGGCATCGGTTGATAAAACGACAATTCCGTTAGGCGAGGCTTTTACCTTGACCATAAACGCCGATGAAAATCTTAACGAAAGTCCGGATTTGAATGTTTTACGGAAAAATTTTAAAGTTTATTCCACTTCCGTTTCCCGCCAAAATTATATTATCAACGGTCAAAGTGAGGCTTCTGTCACCTGGAAAATCGGCCTCGTGGCGCTAAATGAAGGTAATCAGGAAATTCCGTCCATTCCGGTCGGCAAGGATAAAACACCGGCGGTAAAAATCAACGTTATCGGAGCATCATCAGCAATATCTAACGATTCGGCTTTAGTATCAGAACCCTCTGCACAAAATGAACAGGTCGCGACATCAGCCAAATATGGTATCAGAGCCTTTATTGAAAACAATGAAAAACCGCATTATGTTCAGCAACAAATAACATATAACGTGGTCATAAGCGATGATGGAAGTTTAACCGGCGGTGAGCCTGTTTTTGACGCAAATGAAGCAGGAAATTGGATAATCCGCAGCCTCGGGCAGCCGCAATCAACCACCAAAACGATAGAGGGCAAGAAGATAAGAGAAACAACATTTAGATATGCTTTGTTTGCGCAAAAAAGCGGCGATTTAACAATTCCGCAAGTATGGTTTAACGGTTATGCGCTCCAGCCGAATAGAGCAAATAATACTGATATTTTTAACCAAGATATTTTTAATTTTACTATAAAAATGCCGGCAATGTTCGGTATGGAAAAACCGGTTTCACTTCGGGTACCGACAAAAAAAATTAACATTTTGCCGGTTCCTGCAGATTATCCCGGCACATGGTGGCTTCCGGCTGAAAAAGTAGTTTTAAACGCCAAATGGTCGGATAAAGTTCCGCAATTTAAAGCAGGAGAAGCTTTTAGTCGGGAGATAACATTACAAGCCGTCGGGGTGACCGAAAGCCAGCTGCCGGATATTAAGTTTCCACAAACCGTTGATTTTCGCCAATATCCGGAAAAGCCTATCCGTCAAAGTGGTTCTGTTAACGGCTTACCGGCTGCGGAAATGAAAGTTATTAATGTATACATTCCTGAAAAAAGCGGTCGTTTAACTTTGCCGGCAATAACGGTAGATTGGTATAACACTCAAACCGGAACTTTTGAAAGGGCGACCATACCGTCTGAAGAAATTGATGTCGTACCAAACCCGCAGCTCGTGAATTTTTCAGACAACACAAACCACAATGCCGATATAGCAAAAAACACAACATCAAGCACTGAAAGACCAATAGCTAAAGACAATATGCAGCAAATCAAACCTGAAGAAAAATCTGTTGTGGCAACACAAAACACGTTTTTTTATATAATTTTGGTGGCTGTATTCGCTGCCGGTATGTTAGTCAGTTGGATTCTGTTCAGGCATCGTCCGGTTGCTGGTAAACCGCAGTGTGAAATGAGACAGTATCCTGAATATCTAATAAAGAAAGCTTATCAAAATGATTTTCGTTCTTTACGCGATGGTTTGGTTTCTTGGGCAACGGGATTTTATCCGGAACATCAAATAAACAATTTAAAAGATGTGGCACAGGCTGCCGAAAATCCGCAATTTGCACGGCAAATAGACATAATTTTAGCAAAATTATATAACCCTCAGGACGAATCTTTGTGGAATCCAAAAATTTTTAGCGATATTTTAAAAGATTTGGTGAAAAATAAAAACAAAACTGCAAAGGAAAAATTGCCATTGCCGCCTTTATATGGTTAGTCGGGCTTTAAAAACCCTTGCAGAAAAGATTGAAATATTGATTTTTCTGTGTTCTAATTGAACAGACAGTAACATAAGGGTATGCCATGTTTTTCTTAAAAAAAGTCTTTTTGGGTTTTGGTCTTTTAGTTCTCTTATATCTCGGAAGTTCCGGTACGCAAAGCAATAGTTTGTTTATGCAGGGAATGGGGTTTATCGGGCTGATTATCGGTCTGGTAATTTTATATATTTTCGGTCGGATGGTATGGAAAGGACTGGGCTGCCTGCCGTCTTTTCTGATTTTATCAGCAGTCGTTTTATTTATGATGTATGCTTTAGGAATGTTTAATAATGGCTTAGCCGGAGTTGGGCAGAACATAATGCAGTTTATTGGTTATGGTTCTGTTAAACAAGCAGATGTAAGCTCCGAGCAAGACGATTCGGAAACTTTAGATACAAAGTTTTCTGAAGAATTTCCTCAACCAAAAGCAAAAAAGCTTAAGTCAAACAAAAAAACTGAAAAATCAGTAAATACAGAAGATGAAGATTCTATTGAAGGCGCGAGTGCAGATTTGTTTGGCGGTATGCCGTCTGCAGAACCTGAAGAAGAGCCCGAGCCAGAAGAACCCGGCATGATTGAAAATATGTTTTCAGCCATCACGGGCGATAAAAAGAAGCAGGAGCAGCCCAAACCGTTTAATCCGAATGATTATCCGGTGATATATGGTTCGGCTCGAGTTATCAATGGCGATACATTAGAAATATACGGCAAATATTTTCAACTTTTTGGTATTGACGCGCCAGAATCAAATCAGACCTGTGCCAACCGACAAGGGCGGTCATACAACTGCGGCAGAGAAGCAGCGATGTGGCTCAAAAATTGGATTGGTAACAACGAATTAGAATGCCATGTTTTGCAGCAAGATACAAAAGGAAATATGGTTGGAACATGTTCTTACGGACCATATGATTTAGGTGCGGCATTGGTCAATGCCGGTTGGGCTGTGGCTTATGTAAAATACACAGACATATATTACCCTTATGAGATGCAGGCGCAAAAAAACCGTCGTGGTTTGTGGCAAGGCACGTTTTACAAACCTTGGGATTGGCGCAAACTGCAGTCCAGAAAAGCTAAAATTAAAGTGATTCGTCCAAAAGAGCGTAAAAAAACAATTTTTAATTAATATGCTTAAAAAAGGTTCTGCCGAGATGAAATATGTTTACCATTGCAAAACGGAACAACAAACCGAGGAATTGGCAAAATCTTTGGCAAAAACAACCCAAAAAGGCGATATCTGGGCGTTGTTTGGCACATTAGGCATGGGCAAAAGCGTTTTTGCCAGAGCGTTTATAAAAGCTTTAACCGGTGCTGCGGAAGTGCCGAGCCCAACGTTTACTCTGGTGCAAACTTATCCCACGCCGGATTTTGATATTTTTCATTATGATCTTTATCGTTTAAAATCGCCGGAAGAAATTTGGGAATTAAACATTGAAGAAGCCATGTATAACAATGTTTGCTTAATAGAATGGCCGGAAAAAATGGGCGCATATCTACCAAAAAACATCTTCCGCGTGGAAATAAAACAAGATAAAGACAAAACCCGCCAAATTGAAATTGATGTTAGTACAGAAGACAAAATAAAGCGAATAACACAATGCGGGAGAAAAGCCGATGACCAATATGCAGACTAAACGGTTATTGAAAAACATTCATGGTACCTGCATTTGTTTACAAAACAAAGGCGTTTTACTGTTGGGTAAAAGTGGTAGCGGCAAATCAGATCTTGCTTTACGCTTGATAGAAAACAAAAATGCTGCTTTGGTTGCCGATGATAGAGTTGATTTGTTTGTAGAAAACAAGAAAATTTTTGCCGCTGCTCCGGAAAGCATAAAAGGTCTTTTGGAAATAAGAGGCATCGGCATTGTAAAAAAAGATTTTATTAATATAACAACGATAGATTTAGTGGTTGAGCTTGTGCAAAATTTAACAAACGTTGAACGTATGCCATCGGAGCAATTTTGGGAAATTGACGGCGTGAAAATACCTCTTTTTTCCATATATCCGTTTGAACCATCGGCGCCGGACAAGATTGTTATAAAATTGAAAGCCTTGCTTGATTAATATAAAAAATTGCATAGTATGAAAAAAAGGATATCATCATGCAAAAAAAACAAATTGAACATTTTTTAAGAACTCTGGGCAAGCCGCTGGTAAAGTTTATCATCGGGCTTGGTGAGCTGACATCTTTTATTGTAAAAGCGCTGTATCATTGTTTTGTTCCGCCATATTATCCTAAAATTTTTATCCGCCAACTTTTGGACATGGGGTTTTATTCCTTGCCGGTTGTCGGTTTAACAACAATTTTTGCCGGTATGGTGATAGCCCTGCAAAGTTATACAGGGTTTGCTCGTTTTGGCGCAGAAAGCGCGGTGGCATCTGTTGTCTTGATTTCCGTCACGCGTGAGTTGGCGCCGGTTTTGTCAGCCTTAATGGTGGCTGGTCGCATTGGTGCGGCAATGGCGGCAGAAATCGGCACAATGCGTGTAACCGAGCAAATAGATGCGTTGATTACCTTGTCAACTAATCCTTTTAAATATTTAGTAGCACCGCGTTTATGGTCGGGTGTTATTGTCTTGCCACTTTTGGTTTTAATCGGCGACATCATTGGCATATTTGGCGGCTATGTTGTCGGTGTTTACAAACTAGGTTTCAATCCCGCCAATTATATTAACTCTACTTTGCAAAATATAGAAGCGATTGATATTATTTCCGGCCTAACCAAAGCGGCAGTTTTTGGTTTTATTATTGCTTTAATGGGCTGTTATAACGGCTATCGTTCCAAAGGTGGCGCACAAGGTGTGGGTGAGGCGACAACCAATGCGGTGGTTTCTGCCTCAATTTTGATTTTAATTTTCAATTACATTTTAACCGAAGTGTTCTTTTCAAAATAGGCGATACGATTATGGCAGAAGTTAAAATTTCAATACGCAATCTTTACAAATCCTTCGGCAGAAAACAAGTCTTAAGTGGCGTTAATTTAGACGTCCGAACAGGAGAATCTTTGGTGGTTATAGGAGGCTCAGGCACTGGCAAATCAGTACTGATTAAATGCATACAAGGGCTGCTCATTCCCGATATGGGGTCTGTAAAAATAGATGGAGAAGAGGTTATCGGTCGCCGCCGTTCATTAAAAAACATACATAGCAAAATGGGGATGTTGTTTCAAGGCGGTGCGCTTTTTGACAGTCTTTCAGTTTGGGAGAATGTGGCTTTTTCTTTATTAGAAAACCAAAACATGGAAAGGGATAAAGCCAAGGTGGAAGCAATCCGTGTGCTGCGGCAAGTTGGTTTGGCGCCGGATGTGGCGGATTTATCACCTTCCGAACTATCCGGCGGTATGCAAAAACGCGTTGGCTTAGCGCGGGCAATTATCACCAAGCCGGAAATTATTTTCTTTGATGAGCCGACAACCGGACTTGATCCGATAATGGCTGATGTGATTAATGATTTAATTGTGGAATCTGCCAAAGGTTTGGGTGCCACAACCTTAACCATCACGCACGATATGGCTTCCGTACGCAAAATTGCCGATAGGGTGGCAATGCTTTATAAAGGCAAAATTATTTGGCAGGGGACGGTCAAAGAAATGGATAAAACCGAAGACCCCTACGTGCGCCAGTTTATCAACGGCAATTCACAAGGACCGATTAAAGTGGAAATTTAAAAATGGCAAAAAAGAACACCATAGAATATGTTTGTCAGCATTGCGGCGCCGTATATCCTAAATGGCAAGGCAAATGCGATGCTTGCGGCGAATGGAATACAATTGAAGAAGAAAAATCTGAAAGCAGTGGTTTTTCTGTTTTGCCGTCTAAAAAGAAAGGCGAAATCATAGATTTTGTACCATTAAGCGGTTCTACCCAGAGCTTTCGGCGCATAGCGACCAATATCAAAGAAATTGACCGTGTCACCGGCGGCGGATTAGTCCCCGGTTCGGCTATTTTGGTCGGCGGCGATCCTGGCATAGGCAAATCAACGTTATTGCTGCAAGTTTGTGCCGGTGTGGCAGATTTATCAATGGATAACGAATGTTATTATATTTCCGGCGAAGAGGCGATTGATCAAGTGCGGATTCGCGCGCAAAGGCTCGGACTTGCTGATTCACCGGTAAAACTGGCCAGTACAACGGAAGTCAAAGATATTATAGCAACGCTTTCCAAAGCCAAACCGGCGGTAGTGATTATAGATTCCATTCAAACCATGTATCTGGAAAATGTTGAATCCACCCCCGGCAGTGTTTCGCAGGTGAGGGCTTGCGCGTATGAACTGATTAAACTTGCCAAGAAAAAGGGCTTTGTTTTGTTTTTAGTAGGTCATGTTACCAAACAGGGGGCGATTGCCGGCCCACGGGTTTTGGAACACATGGTGGATACCGTTTTATATTTTGAAGGCGAACGCGGGCATCATTTCCGCATTTTGCGTGCGGTAAAAAACCGTTACGGTGCCACTGATGAAATCGGTGTTTTTGAAATGCAGGATAAAGGCTTAGTTGAGGTCGAAAATCCTTCAGCTCTGTTTTTGGCTGAACGCCAGGGCAATGTTTCCGGTTCATGTGTTTTTGCCGGCATTGAAGGTTCCCGCCCGTTGTTGGTGGAAATTCAAGCTCTGGTCAGCCAGAGCGGATATTCAAGTCCCAAAAGAGCGGTAGTGGGGTGGGATTCCAACCGGCTTTCCATGATTTTAGCGGTGTTAGAAGCGCGTTGTGGAATGAATTTTAGTTCTCAAGATGTTTATTTAAATATTGCCGGGGGCTTAAAAATTTCTGAACCTGCGGCAGATTTGGCGGTAGCCATGGCGGTTATTTCCTCTTTAACCAACAAACCATTGCCCTCAGACATGGTCATCTTTGGCGAAATTGGATTATCCGGAGAAATACGGGCTGTCAGTCAACCGAATTTACGTTTAAAAGAGGCTTGTAAATTAGGCTTTTCAAGCGCCATTATTCCTCCCGGATATGGCAAAGATAAAAAAACAAATGCGATTTCTATTTATGAAATCGGCAATGTTCATCGCCTTATCAACTGGTTTAATTAGGAGCAAAAAATGCAGCCGCTGAACAATTTGGATGTTATCATTTTAATCATTACTGCCATTTCGGCTTTAATTGCTTTGTGCCGAGGCTTTGTTAAAGAGGTTCTCTCAATTGTCGGTTGGGTGTTGGCAGCCATTGCTGTTTTTTATTTGCTGCCGGTTTTAACTCCTTTAGCACAAAAATATATTGCCAGTACAATGATGGCAAGCATTGTCACGGCATTGCTTATTTTAATAATTTTTTATGTGGTATGGTTATTAAGTACCGATAAAATGATTGGCAAAGTCCGCACCAGTAAATTAAGTGCTTTAGATAGAATGTTAGGTCTTCTTTTTGGCGTTTTGCGAGCATGCCTGTTAGTCATTTTGTTTAATATTTTAATGACTTGGATGCTACCCGAAGAATCTGAATCCGAGTTTTTTGCGGATTCGCGTTATTTCACATATGCCGGCGAGTTTGCTGATCCGCTTAAAGAGCTGATACCGCAATCTACAATAGATTTAATCCGCGATAAAAGTGCCGAAGTCGGGTTAGGTAGCAAGCCGGAAGAAGATGAATCAGAAGAAAAAGATTCTTCAACAGACAAAGAAGAAATTACTGAAGAAGAGAAAGAAAAAGCAGAAATAGACGAGCTTTTTGAAAAACTGGCACAGCCCAAAATTGAAAAAATCGAAACAAATAAAGCTGAAGAAGATGACAAAGAAGAGTTTGTCGGTTATAAAGAAGAAGAAACAGACAATTTAGACCGTTTGATAGAAACAACGGTTGAATAAGCCATAACAAGTCGTTTAAACGGTTTATTCGGTAATATTAAGAGATTTTAAGCGTTCCACCAGAAGAGCTTCGTTAAAGTTTATAATAGCAGGGGCCGGCAAACCTTTATCAATTTTTTTACGAATAATATCTTTGTTAAGCTCTTCAGCGTCTTCTTTTAAGATAAGTGCGTGCTGCCATTGAAAACGCGCCTCGTCTTTGCGCCCGACCTGCCAATAAGCATCGCCCAGATGGTCGCAAACGATGGCGTTGCCGGGCAGATATTCAGCGGCACGCTCCAAAACTTTGATAGAATCTTCATATTTGCCCATCCGATACAAAGCCCAGCCAAGACTGTCCATAATATGTCCATCTTCCGGATTTTGCCGATAAGCTTCAAAAATCATATATAAAGCTTCATTAGAATTTTCATTATGTTGCAGCCAACCATATCCGAGATAATTCAAGACGAACGGATGCCGATTGCTGATTTCCAGAGCTTTTTGCAGGGCTTGTTCAGCCTTGTTCCATTGCCCGTTACGTTCATAGGCTATACCGAGTGCATAATAAACGGTCCAATCTTGCTGAGCGGCTTCAGGCACGGTGCGAAGAGCTTTATGATAATATCTGATGGCTTCTTTAGGCCGTCCTATTACTCTGTTGACTTCTCCTAAATTAAACAAAATTTGGTAATTATCAGGATATAATTTGAGCAATTCTTCCAGTTTTAACAAAGCCTGTTGATTATCTTCTTGAAGCATATAAATGCTGGCAATTTTCAGCTGTGCCATAAAATAAATCGGCGATTGCGGACTAATTTTAGCATATTCATCAATAGCCTCATCATAACGCTGATTATTTTCCAGCAAATCAGCCATAGCAATCAAAGCAACATCATGTTGCGGATTTAGATACAAGGCTAAAGATGTAAAAATTTGTGAAATATCACTATGATAACCGCGGAAAATTGTCCCGATATTAAACAAAGCTTCTGCCTCGCCTTTTTGCGGCGAATCAATTAATTTAAGGGTTTCGTCCGGATTTGAATTATTAATATTCTGATAAAGGTCTAAAAGCATTTTAGCCTGAAAATTTTTATCATAATATTTTTTAACCAAAGCCGCCGCATCTGCCTTTTTTCCATTGCGGATATAAAAGTTGCTGATAATTTGCAATGAACGATATGAAAGTTCCAAATTTTCGTTATTAACAACCGTATCAAAAGCTTTTTGTGCATTTTCAGCATTATCAAAATAATCATTAAGCATACCGCTATGCATATAATACAAAGAAGTCAGACTTTTATCTTTTTTAAGTTTTTCCAAAATCTGCAAAGCTTCTGTTTGTTTGCCTTCTCCGGCGTATATCCATGCTTCAAAAAGCGGCAGTATAGATTCTTGATAAATTTTATCTTGAACATTTTGTATATTGGCAAGAGCTTCATCATATTGCTTTTTTTGCATTTCATCTGTCATAATGACAAAATGAATAAAATTATTTTTATCGCCCTTTTCCTGTGCAATTTTAGCATATTTTGCCGCCTCATCAATCCGCCCTTCGGAAGTAAGCAAAACATATGCCCGACCAATAATTTCCTGGTTATCTGCACCCAGATTAATAGATTTTATATAATAATCTGCCGCTGTGTTTAAATCTTGGCGTAAATGAGCCACGCGAGCGGCAAGGTATGTGCCGTAAGCCGTGTCTTTAAGAGGATAAACATAATTCAGAGATGTTTCCAAAGGTTGATTTTGGTGCATAAAATTTTCTGTGCAGGAATTAAAAACCCCGACACTGATAACAAGAGCTGCAATATATCCAACTTTCATAAAGTTCTTCATCTTTTGTTCAAATTTTTATTAATGTTATACCAATTTTTACAATCCATTCAACAAAAATTATATAATTATATGTGTAAATAATTGCTTTATATTGCAAAATAAAGTATTTGCGCTATATAATTTTCGTATGGAACAAAAAATAAACATAGTTGAACTGTTAGAATGGTACAAAATTGTCGGTGTAGATGAAATTTGCGGTGCTGCGCCGGAGTTAACCATACAACAATCGACCAACAAAGCGCCGGAGCTTTCTTCTAGTATGCAACCATCTGTGCGCCCGGCAATAACAACTCTGGCACAAACAACAACGACAGCATGTAAAAATGCCAGAGAATTATGTGAAAAAGCAACCACTTTGGAAGAGCTAAAAGAAATTGTTAATTCTTTTGAAGGTTGCGCTTTAAAGTTTAATGCCAAATCAACGGTTTTTGGTGCAGGGAACACCAAAGCAGCCGTCATGATTATCGGTGAAGCGCCCGGTGCCGACGAAGATCGTTTAGGCATTCCGTTTGTTGGCCGCAGCGGGCATTTGTTGGATAAAATGCTTTTAGCCGTTGGCTTAAAACGCGAAGATGTGTACATTACCAATGTTTTGCCATGGCGCCCGCCGGGAAACCGAACGCCAACCGATGCCGAAGTGGCAGTGTGCTTACCATTTTTAAAGCGGCAAATTGAGTTTATAAAACCCAAAGTCATTTTATTGTTAGGCGGAAGCGCCGCCAATGCGCTTTTAGATAACACAGATTCCATATCTCGTTTACGCGGGCGTTGGTTAGAATATTTTATGTCAGATAAAACGCCGATTGCAGCGTTAGCAAGCTTTCATCCGGCATATTTACTGCGCAATAGTGCGCAAAAAGCCAAATCATGGAGTGATTTTTTACGGCTTTTGAAAAAATTAAAGGAAAATTAAGTAAAAACAGATAATCTGAAACCAATTCTAAATTTTTAGATTTTTAAAGGGGGCAAAGAATGAGTATTTTTCAAAAAGCATGGTGTTCAACATTAGCACTGTTTTTCACGGCGGGGGCTTTTACTGTTCAAGCACAGGAAGCGGTGCCGGTAGAAGCACAAACCACCAAACCCCGTGCGGTATTGTTTAAGGTACATGATATTAAACCGGTTGAAAATACTGAAGGAATCATTACCCATTGTGACTTTTTAGTAACTTTTTATAACCGCACGACCGATAGCCTTCGCCAGGCACAGATTGATATGGGCTGGACAGATAAAGTATCTGAACGCTACAAGATAGATGCAGAAGATTCTGAAGAAGATTCAACATCAAATCGCACCAGAAGCTCCCGCAGCAGCCGCAATTCTGAACCTGTTTTAGGTGAAATTACCACCAGTGTAGACATGCCGGCGCTTGGCGCTTATAAACAAGCAACGGTTAAAGGTTCGGTCAAAACCGAGAAATGCTTTTTACTTTTAGACAATTTAGAGTTTAAGGTAGCCTCTTGCAGCATTATCGGACAGAACGACAACAACGGTTCTTCTTCGCGCAGCAGCCGTCGTTCGCGTGTAACATCTAACCGCAACACTTCAGAATGTGCCAACTTGTTTGAATATGTCGATTCTAAAAATCCGGAATATTATGACGAGTTCAAGAACATATCTTATTCCGAACAAGAACGTCTGACAAGCAATGAAAAGAAACAAGACATCAGCGACATTGAAGCAAGCTATAATACAATTATCAAAAACTTTGAAAGAGCAGACAACATCATAAACAACATCAAATAAAAGGCAAAAAATGTATAAATACTTGCAAATTTCGAGATTCTCCAAAACGCTTAATAAGCTTTGGCATAAAAGTTTGTTAGTATTTTGTCTTTGCCTTTTATTAACAAGTACGGCATCTGCACAAATGTTCGGCGCATCTTCCGGCTTAAACAATCAACAGCCTGCCGCTGCGCAACAACAACCGGCGGCAGCGCGTCCACCGGCTCGTTTTCGTGCCTCATCTTTGCCGGAGATTTTAGCCCCGGCAGATTCCAAACCAAAGGAAACCGCCTCCAAACCAACGGACAAATCTTCACCGGCAAAAAAAGAAGAACCGGCAAAAAAGCGCTCTGAAACTAAAAAATCAAACCCTCCGGCAATTGTGCAGTTGCGTTTTGTTAATGGCGAGGTTGTTGTTGAAGATTTGCCCAAAATCATGCTTTATATGCGCGATTTTAAAATTGACCGCAACATCAACAACCGCCCGAGCTGCAGTGCGCGTTTTTACATTTTATCATCAATTCCGGAAAAAATCACCAACATAAGCTATCGCCTGAAATGGCCGGAAATAGAAACCGCGCTCTCATTTAATGATGTAGAGCCCAACACCCCGACATATTTTGACTATACCCTGTTGGGCGACGGCTGCTACAGCATGGACAAAGCTCCCAACATCATCGTGAACCGCTGCCGCATCAAAGGCATGAGCCAGCGCCAGTGTGCCGATGCTATCCAGTGGATGGAATAAGCGTTTACCTCTTGTCAAAAAAACTTATTTGTGCTACACTGAAAATGTGAAAAAATATTAGTGTGGTTAAGATTATGTCGGGTTTTTGTTTTGTGGAGACCCTTACCGCTCTATAAAAATTTTTTCCATATTGTTTAACAAAAAAAATAAAAAAAATATGTTAGGAACGTTTTTGCTTATATGCGCTGCAATCGGCGTAATAGGCGCATTTTTGAGCTGGCTATGGGAAAAGAGTGAAGGTTTTTTATCTTCGCTTTTGTCTTACTTCATGAAAGGAATAGGATACGGCGTTATCCTGTTTACCATCATGTTTGTTGGCTGGCTTTTGAGCTTCTTCAGAAGCTGGGACATATGTGGAATCAATCCGTTCTGGATAGGGTTCTGCATAGGGGTGGTGGTTGAGGCTTATAACCTTGTCCGTCGCCTTATCCTTAGGTAAGATTAGCACCGCTTTTGTTTTTTCAAACAAAGCGGTGCTTTTGATTGTTTTGCTTTTGGATACAATGCCACCGGCTCGATTAGTTTCTCAAATGTACCGTTTTGTACCAATTTGCCGATATCATCCATCGCTTATCGGCCTCCGAATTTTTCTTTGAATTCTCTATCAAAAACTTTATTTAATTCTTTTACACTTTGCTTTATTTCTTCTTCACTTTTTCCGTTAAGATGGCCGTATTTTATAACAAACGCTGTATGTCGTTTTCTCCAATCCTCAAAGTCTTTTTTTCGCTCTTCTTCGGTAGGTTCTCTTTCCTCATGGGGGTTCATTTCATTCATCACAATAAATTGGTTTTTAAGCATCCGTAAATATGCCCCGATTTCACCATCCGTTAACCCCTCGTTTCTCATTTTCTTGTGCCATTCGTCATAGCCGCGGTATTCCATCTTTAACCCGTCACCAAGATATACTTTCCTTAAACCTATTCCCGTTTTATGTACCCCGCTTTCTTCTTCCGCATTATAACGCCATTCTTCTTTATAGCGCTCATAATCTTTTTCTACCTCTTCTTTGCTTTGATAATTCCGGATTTCTTCTTTTATACTCATCTCTGCTATTCCTTACAGATTGTTTTTTATATGTTTTTAATTTAGACTATGTTGTGCTTTTTATCAAAGATTTTGATAAAACCACATGCAAATTCTAAATATTTTTAAGCAAAAAAGCTGTTTTTTATGCCGGAATTAATTGAAAATTTAATATTTTATGCTAAAAAGCCGATAATCATGAGGTTTAAATAAAAAAGGGTTTTAGAAAAATGGAAACACAAGCGCTTTCTGATGTTGTTAACACTGCCGCTCAAATGTCCATGTGGGATTTGGTTTGGGCTTCCGATACCGTCACCAAAGTGGTGATGATTGGTTTAATTGCCGCCTCCGTTTGGTCTTGGGCGATTATTTTTGAAAAATATGCCACGCTCCGCCATGTCAAAAAGATGTCCAAAAAGTTTGAAGAGGCTTTTTGGTCCGGCGGCTCGCTTGACCGTTTGTATGACGCCATCGGCAACCGTCCGCGCGACCCGATGTCGGCAATGTTTTTAGCCGCCATGAAAGAATGGCGCCGTTCCGACATCATGAAATCCAAAACCGACCGCAGCCTGCGCGGTGCTTCGTTACAGCAGCGCACCGAAAAAGCGATGATGGTTTGTATGGATAAAGAACTTGAAGATTTGGACAACCGCTTGGGCTTTTTGGCATCCACCGGTTCGGTAGCGCCGTTGGTGGGGTTGTTTGGTACGGTTTGGGGCATCATCAATAGTTTTAACGCCATTGCCGCCACCCAGAGCAACTCGTTATCCGCGATGGCGCCCGGCATTGCCGAAGCTTTGTTTACCACCGCTTTTGGTTTGATTGCGGCAATTCCCGCCGTGGTGGCGTATAACATGATAACAACGCAAATTGACCGTTACGCCAACCGGCTGGAAAACTTTATTGCCGAATTTTCAACCATCTTGTCGCGTGAAATTGATGACACCACCTTAAAGGCGGAAATGGCGGGAGAATAAACCATGGCAAACTCTCCGCGTTTTGTTTCCCATCGCCGCAAAAGCCGCCGCAATGCCGATGTTAACATCACGAATTTGATGGACGTGATGATGGTGTTGTTGGTGGTGTTTATGGTGGCTGCACCGTTAATGACATCAGGCATTGCGCTTGATTTGCCCAAAGTCGGCGGCAAGGCGTTGGAAGGCAAAGAAACATCCATCAACATCAGCGTGGATAAAGACGGGTTTTATTACATCGGCAAAACCGAAGTTCCGGCTGATAAAATTGTTGCCAAAGTCAAAGCCATACGCGGCGAAAATTCGCAAGTGACCGTTACCATTTCCGGCGATACGGATTCTTCTTACGGTCGGGTGATTAACTTAATGGCGTTGTTAAAAGAAGCCGGTTTTGAAAAAGTCGGCTTAAAAACCGAACCGCGTCCGTTGGGGGCAGAAAAATAGGCTGATAAAATGCACAAACGGTATCTTTACAGTTCCATCGGTTTGCATATAGCAGTATTCCTGCTATTGGTGTTGGATTTGCCGTATTTCGGTCGTCCGAAAATCACCATGGGCCAGGCCCCGATAATCGTGGACTTAAAAGATGTCAAGCTGGCGGAAATGACCAATCTTCCGCCCAAAGCCGTATTTGGCAAAGAAAACAAAAAGGCCACCGTACCGGAAAAGAAAAAATCCGCGCCGAAGTGGACCACCGAAGAAACCGCCAAACCGGATTTACCGCCACCGCCCAAAGAAACCAAAGTTGAGCAACCGAAATCCGACTTTTTGGATACCACTCCGCCGGAACCGGCAAAAAAGCCGGTAAAAAAACCGGAAAGCAAACCTGTGCCTAAACCGGCGCCCAAACCGGCGGCAAAACCCCAACCCAAACCGCAGCAACCGCCGCAGCCCAAAGCCAAACCGCAGGATAAAACCCCGCCGGTTAAACCCAAGGCTGCTAAAAAATCAACATCTTCCGCCAAAACCTTGGCAAACCCGCTAAAAAGTCTGATGGATTCGGTCAGCGCGATGGAAAAAGAAATCGGCGAAACCGCGGCGCCTGCCGTCATTAAAGAAGGTACTGAAGTTGCCAATATGGGTATTGAAGGCGGCACCGGCGGTTCATACTTTAGCGAACTGACAATTTCCGAAACCGATGCCATTGCCGGTCGCTTGCGTGAATGTTGGAATCTGGACCCCGGTGCGCGCGGCATTGAAGATATGGTCATTGAAATCAGAGCGGCTTTAACCCGGGAAGGGACAATCCGTGATGTGCAGATTTTGGATAAAAGCCGTTACAATTCCGACCCGCATTTCCGCGCCATTGCCGAAAGTGCGCGCCGTGCGGTTTATAGCTGCATGAACCATAAAGGCGCCAATATATATAAAATCTTTCCGGAAAAATATGCCGATAAATACGACTTGTGGAATACGCTTTTGCTGCGCTTCAACCCGATGGATGCCAGCATCAAATAATCTTTGAAAAACAGGACTTATTGTTGCGTCAGTTGCAAAAAATCTTCTTCATTTAGAATTTTAACACCGAGTTCTTGAGCTTTTTTGGCTTTGGAACCGGCATCCGCGCCCATCACCACAAAATCGGTGTGCGCTGAAACCGAACCGGCCACTTTGGCGCCCATACTTTGCGCTTTGGCTTTGGCTTCTGCCCGCGTTAGATGTTCCAAAGTTCCGGTAAATACGATTGTTTTGCCCGAAATCGGCGAGTTGTTGATAGTGTTGTCAACAAAATCTTCCACTTGAACTTCCGTCAACAGTTTTTGAATAATCAAAAGATTGTGTTCTTCTTTGAAAAATTCCGTTACATCGTGCGCCATGGCTTCACCGATGCCGTCAATGCTGACCAGTTTTTCGGTGCGATTTTGTTGCATTTCTTCCATAAAATGCGCAAAACTGCCGTAGTTTTTGGCAATCAACAATGATGTTGCCGTGCCGACCTGACGAATGCCTAAAGCGTAAATAAAACGGGGCAGGGAGATTTTCCGCCGCTCGTTAATGGCCTTAAACAGATTTTCAACCGATTTTTTGCCCCAGCCGTCGCGGTTTTCCAGATGCAGACCGTTTGCCGCCGAAAACAAATCATCTCCGCCGTTACGCGCTTCCAAAGTAAAAATATCGGCAGGGTTTGTAAGAATCCCCTCGGCGAAAAACTGTTCAATAATTTTGCCGCCCAAACCCTCAATATTGAAAGCCTCGCGCGAAACAAAATGTTTGATACGCTCAATCGCCTGTGCCGGACAACTCAAACCGCCGGTACAACGCCGGACGGCTTCGTCTTCTTCCCGAATGGCGTGCGCGCCGCATTCCGGACAAACTTTGGGAAATTCAAATTCTTTAACCTCCGGCGGACGTTTTTCCAAAATCACGCCCAACACTTGCGGTATCACATCGCCGGCGCGCTGGATTGTTACATAATCACCAATGCGGATGTCTTTGCGCTTGATTTCATCTTCATTATGCAGTGTGGCATGTGAAACAATTACCCCGCCGACATTAATCGGCTCCAAATCTGCCACCGGCGTTAAAGCCCCTGTCCGACCGACCTGAATGCGAATATTATTAATGCGTGTAACGGCTTTTTCTGCCGGAAATTTGTGTGCGATTGCCCATCGCGGTGTGCGGGTTAAAAAACCAAGTCTGTTTTGTAAATCAAGACTGTTAACCTTATAAACAATGCCGTCAATATCATACGGCAAATCGGCTCTGGTGTTCAAAAGCGTTTCATAGCTGTCAATGATTTCAGCTAAATTGCGGCACAGCCGATTATACGGATTAACCGGAAACCCCCAACGCTGCACGGTTTCCAAAAATTCGCTTTGCGATTGCCAAAACAGGTTGGAAACTTCGCCCCAGGTATAAACCAGCAAACTCAATTTGCGTTCTTTGGTAATATTGGCATCCAATTGACGCAGCGAACCGGCGGCGGCGTTGCGCGGGTTGGCAAACGGCTTTTTGTTTTCGGCTGCATATTTGGCGTTAAGCTCAAAAAAATCAGCCTTGGACATATAAACTTCGCCCCGCAGTTCAATAATATCGGGAAAATCTTCAGCTTCAACAAAATGCGGCAAACCGGCAATGGTTTTTAAATTATCGGTAATATCTTCACCGGTTTTTCCGTCGCCGCGGGTAGCGCCGCTGATGAGCCTCCCTTTTTCATAACGAGCAGAAAAAGAAAGCCCGTCCATTTTGGGTTCGGAAGTAAATTCAATATCGTCTTCGGTGTTTAAAAAGCGCTGGATGCCTTTTACAAAATCAGCCAACTCTTCTTCGCTGAAAATATCGCCCAAAGACAGCATCGGAATTGTATGAACAATCTTCTTAAAATCACTCTTAACTGGCGCGCCGACCCTTTTTGACGGGCTGTCCGCGCGAATTAAATGCGGAAATTTTTGTTCCAGTTTTTCATTTAAGAGTTTGAGTTTGTCATATTCGGCATCGGTCAGGTAAGGATTGTCATTTTGATAATAAGCTTCATCGGATTTGGCAATTTCCTTGGCGATTCGCTCCAGTTCTTTTTTGGCTTGTTCTTCATTTATTGCCGAAACATCAATCATTTTGCCCCGCCTGTGATAATTTTTCTAAAACAGATTTTGAAATTTACTGCCGGCGTTTTTGCGACGCTGCTTCAATTTGCTTAATTTATCGCTGACCACCGATGTATCGCGTCCGGTCTTGGCTAATCTGTCGTACATTCTTTCAATTTCTTTTTCCAAATAAGCTGTTTCAATCTCGTTTGCCAGCGTTTTGCGCTCTTCCAACGAACCGGAAGTACGGATACGTTGGATTTCTTCCCAGATATCCTCTACATAAATATGTTGCAGTTCTTTTTTCTTGAAAAAATAAGGCAGTTCATAAACCAACTGTCTGGCGTTAGCATAGGCTTCTTTACCGTCGGCACATTTGTTGTAACGAATTTTTAAAAGCCGGAAAGCAATTTCCAATTCTTTACTGCTGTCCACCACAATAAAAGGAACAGGGTCAGCAAAACCTTCCGCACTCAAAGATTTTAAAAACTCCAACAAATGGTGAAAGAAACCATTGATGTTGTAAATAATAAACGGTTTCATCTTAAGCAAACCATCTTGCATAGCCACGCAATCATAAGCCAACTCGTCCAACGTACCGACGCCGCCCGGAGCGAACACCACAAAATCGGCACCCAAAAGTTTCTGTTTGCGTTCTTCCAGAGTTTGCGCCAAAATCACCTCGGTTTGAGCAATTAAATCATCATCCGAGGGATAAAGACTATAATATTCCTTAGTTGTAATGCCTTGAATGGGCGTGTCTTCAGAAACACATTGTTTTTGATTCCAGCCGTCCAACACACCGCGGGCAACGGCGCCCATGATGCCGCAGTTCGAAAGCCCGAAATCCAAGCGAAAGTCCATTTTAATAATCTGTCGGCCAAGATTATAAGCTTCTTCTTTATAGATGTTATCATTACCCGAACGTGAACCGCCGGCTACAAAAACCCGAATACCTTCTTTTTTGTTTTCTTCAATAAAAGAGTTTAACACTTCTTGTTGATTATTATGAGCTTCGGTCATTTTTTAAATCTCCTCAATATCGCCTTTAGCCTGGTCAGCATAAAATTGTTGGCAAAAAGCCTCTAGGCTATCATTGGCGATTGCCTCACGCAAGCCTTGCATCAACCGCTGATAATAACGGATATTGTGCCATGTCAAAAGCATAACCGCAAGAATTTCATTACATTTTTGCAAATGGTGGATATAAGCCCGCGTATAGTTTTTGCAAAGCGGACAGTCGCAACCTTCCTCCAATGGTCGGGGGTCTTCTCGATGCCGCGCGTTTTTAATGTTTATTGCTCCGAAACGGGTAAACGCCTGCGCCGTGCGTCCCGAACGCGTCGGCATCACGCAGTCAAACATATCAACCCCGCGCAACACGGCGCCGACGATGTCGTCCGGCCGCCCAACGCCCATCAGGTAACGCGGTTTATCATCGGGCAAGCTCATTGGCGCATAGTCCAAAACCTCAAACATTTTTTCTTGCCCCTCGCCGACAGCCAACCCGCCGATGGCATAACCGTCAAACCCGATGGCTTTGAGTTTTTCGGCCGATTCGTCGCGCAAATCTTTAAACACGCTGCCTTGCTGAATGCCGAAAATGCCGTAGCCGTCGCGGTCAATAAAAGCATCCCGACTGCGGCGAGCCCAACGCATGGACATCTGCATAGATTTTTGCGCTTGCTCATAAGAGGCGGGAAAAGGCGTGCATTCGTCCAAACACATAGTGATGTTTGAATCCAGCTTATGCTGAATTTTCATGGATTCTTCCGGACTCAAAAAAAACTTTTTACCGTCAACGTGTGAACGGAAAGTCACCCCTTCTTCTTTCAATTTTCTTAAACCCGTCAGGCTCATCACCTGAAAACCGCCGGAATCGGTTAATATCGGCTTTTCCCAATTCATAAATTTGTGCAATCCGCCCATTTTTTCAACCAAATCAGCCCCCGGACGCAACATCAGATGATAAGTGTTGCCCAATAAAATTTCCGCACCCGTGGCAGCGACCGATTCGGGCATCATGGCTTTAACCGTGCCGCACGTTCCGACCGGCATAAAAGCGGGTGTATGCACATCGCCGTGTTTGGTATGAAGAATACCCAGTCTGGTTTTACCGATTCTTTTTAAAATTTCAAATTTAAGCGCCATTTTATTTTGTTTACCTCGTTTCCTCTGTCGCTTCAAAAACTTTGCTTCCTTCAGGAATAGCAAGTCCGATGCCTTGTTTTAAGTAAGATTTCTTTATAAAACCCATTTCGCCGTTGTCAAGCATAACCCGATACCATTCCTGATCCGGCGTGTAGCCGGTAACTCGCACGGTTTGGTTTTTAACGGCTTTTTCCATAATATCAAACTGCTCTGACGGACCATACATAATGTTTGCGGCGGAAGTTATGTGAAAAAGCATGGTTTCATCAGAAGAATCAACGGGAATGTTAAAGACTTTTGACATAACCATATCATCAACCGTTTCGCCACCGGTATTAAAACGAACCTCTTGATAATACGCAATTTTATCATCGCTGGAAGTGTTTGCCAGCAATTTAAACATCAAAGGGTATACGGCAACAAGGCACAAAACAACAAAAAAAGCTGCAATAATTGCGGGAATTTTAAGTTGTATCTTTTTGAGCTTAGCATAATCCCATTGCAAAATAGGCGTATTGACCGGTGGCAGCCGATTAATGAAATCAAGCAATCGGCTTTTAATGTCAGCCGGAGCATATTCCAGGGCTTGACGAGCCGATAAAACTGCCTTGTCAGCTTTTTCCGCTTCATAAAAAACAGCGGCGTTATGGACAAGCATTTTAAGGTTGTCGTTAGCGTTTTTATTGATGTTTTTAATATTGTTTTTAATTGCGGAAAATGCACCGATTTTGCAGAATAAAAAGCCTTTAATCCAGTTTTGTTTTGCCGTATCGCCGATAAATTTTTGAGCATCGGCAAAAGTGCCGATAAGCTTTTCCTCCGACATTGTTGATTTTAGAAAACTACCGGAAATTTTTTGCAAAGAAAAAACTCTTAAAAAAGGCGTTTCGTTGCCATCAACGGCTTTGTATAATTTAAGCGTTTTCATATCCGGAAAATCTTGTGCGGTATAAACAAGCGCCAACAAATCATAAATGGTTTTGCTTTTAGGATTACTTAAAACATCATAGGCCAGAGAGATTTTTTGAAATACTTCCAAAGCATTTTCAGCTTTATTATGATCCGGATGCCAAAGTTTTACCTTATTTCGATAATTAAATTTAAGGCTCTTTTCATCGGTATTATATTCAACTTCTAAAATTTTATAATAGCCGAGCGGATCAAATTCCATTTTTATTCTCCTCTAAAATTTGGCAAACAATTTTTTTGACATCTTCAGCGCCCTCACAAACAGGATAACGATTTAACAACAGTGACTGATTAACAACTGCTTCGCGAATTCGGGAATCTTGACGAATAACACCAAGTAAATTTAAATCCGTTTTAATAAATTCTTTTGAAGCTTTCAGTAAAGCTTTATAGGTTTGAACCCCTTCTTCTTGCGAAATTGCACGGTTAATAATAATATAAAATTGAGCTTTAAGTGCAATTTTTTTAAGCATTTCCAATTTATGATATGTTGCAATAACAGATGCTGTGTCCGCATTAACCAGAATAAAAAGACTATCGCAAATATTCAAAAAAGGATTAATGGATTTTCCTTCATCATTAGCACAATCAATAAAAACATAATCATACATTTTTGCAAAATAGTTTAAATCGCCAGCCAAAAGCTGAGCTCTGCCCATGGGCGCCGTATTAAAACGATCTTCCCCCGGGAAGCTGCAAATAACATCAAATTTACCTTTATCAAAACGAGATAAAGAATTGTTTAACGTTTGACTGCCGTTTAACAATCTGTTATAAGCCGTACAATGCTCAATATTCAACTGTTTGGCAACATTTTCAACCCCGCCGTCAGCATCAAAAAACAATACTTTTTTCTTTCTCAAGCCAAGATCATGACACAAGGTTGTTGTTAGCCATGTTTTGCCAGAAGCCTTGGTTCCTGAGCAAACGGCGCAAATATGATGATATGAATTTTTATTTTGTTTCAAACTTTCCATAGCAAAACTCTAAAGAATATATAAAAATTCTGGCAAATATCCGGAAATTTTGCAATCAGTTAAAATCTTTTTAACACAATTTATTTATAATTAAAATAAACATTTAACAAAAGGAAGCAAAATGAAAAAAATTTGGTTGATATTGTTGTTTTTTTTGCAAATGCTTGCATTTGAAGCAGTTGCACAGTCAATGGTAACAACCAAAAAAGATACCCGGCTAAATATTATTGAAGCGACCTCATTTCCCGATTATTTTCCGATATCTTATATTGAACAAAAAGGAAATTATACATATTTACATACAATTTTTGAAACAACTATGGAACAAGTTGCCAAAATGGGGAATCTTCAAATTGAATATGTTCCAAAAAAAGATTATGCTAAGGCTGTTGCAGATGTTCGGCGCGGTGAAATAGATATTTTATTGGGTATGTATTATGATACGGAATTGTATTCTGGTTTGGAATATGTTTTTCCTGCTGTTTTAAACAACCCGATTTATATAATGATGTTGCCGCAAAATATTTCCAAAGTTAACAAACCGGAAGATTTGAAAAATTTACGCGGATTATATATCAGCAGCGAATATTTTAGTGATTATATGCAAAACAATTTTAAAAATTATAATATTCAACCAGCTAAAACATCCCTGCAAGCATATGAAAAGCTATTTACCGGAGAAGCAGACTATGTTGCCGGAGGATATTATTATAATTATGCCGAAGTTTGTCGTTTAGGTTTAAAAAATTATGTATCGTTTTCCAAAACAGCCTTATGGAATATGCCGCTTTTTATAGGTGTTTCCAAGGTGTCAAAAAACCACACTAAAATGGTAAAAATTTTAAATAAATTTATTGCCGGCGGTAAATTTCAGCAAGACATTAACAAAACATTGAAAGAAATGGTATATCAAGCAGAGCTTAAATCACAAGGTGTTGTCCCGCCGATGTTCGTAAAAAAAGCAACCGCAAATGATAAAACACCGGCAGATGAAATGCAGCAAACAGAAAACAAAACAGTAGAATAAATAAGGAAGTGAAGATAGATGGTACTTTTAATACAACATAGCGTTTCTCCCCAATCTCGCAAAATCAGAATAATGATGGCTGAGAAAAAAATGTTATTTGTCTTAAAAGAAGAGGAGCCGTGGAATCTTTCAAAAGATGTGTACAAGCTTAATCCTTCCGGTGAATTGCCGATATTTATATTTGATGGCAATGTTATTGCCGGAAATTATCCTATAACGGAATTTTTGGAAGAAACTTACCCAGACACTAAACTATTGCTTGGCAACAATCGCCAAAGAGCCGAAATACGTCGCTTATGCGATTGGTTTGATGGCAAATTTTATAATGAGGTCTACCGCTACATAGTTATTGAAAAAGTTTATAAACGTTTCCGAGATGGTTTACCACCGGATTCAAAAATATTAAAAGCCGGCATGAATAATTTAAAGTTTCATATGGAGTATATTGAATGGCTTTCTGAAAGAAACAATTATCTTGCCGGTCAAGAATTTTCATTAGCGGATATAACAGCCGCAGCACATATTTCGGTTATAGATTATCTTGGCGACATTTCTTGGGAAGACTACAAAAATGCTAAATTGTGGTATTCCAAAATCAAATCCCGTCCGAGCTTTAAAGATATTTTAAGCGATACGATAAAAGGGATTTTCCCGGCAAAACACTATACAAATTTGGATTTTTGACATGAAAAAAAGCGTATTGACATTTTTAGCACTTTTTTTGTTTTCAGGCTGTACATGGTTGGCTGAAGGCAAAGGGCAAGTGATTTACCATTGGGAACGCCCGCGCACCGGTGTGGCAAAATTTGCCCGCGATCATTCTGAATGCATGCGTGAGGCGGAAGATTTTAAATTTTTGCCCAGTATCAAAAACTGGTTTTATTCTGAGGAGGTGCGTTTTGATATTCGTGCTGATTGGCATTCCGAAAAAGGCATTTGGGCAAGTTACGTTCCTTATGAAGGCGCTCAGCCTTTGGTGGTAAACTCTATTCGCGATGACCGCGATTCCAGTCCACGCAAATACCGTCGTTGTATGGAAAAGCGCGGATATACCCGCCGTACCAGAGATATTCCATCAACAACCAACATCTTTATTTATAAGCCGCAGAGCATCAACCAAGATACATTATTTGAGGAATATTATCGCTAATTATATCCGCCGCCGGTTGCTTTGTAAAAAGCAATAATGTTCTGATAAACAGCGCCGTTGCTTTTGATAAAATCAGTTTGCGCATTAAGCAGGTCTTGTTCGGCTTTGAGCAATTCTGAAAATTCAATCAATCCGCTCTCATACTTATCACGCATAGCGCGTAAAACTTTTTGCATATTATTAACAGCGTTTTGCTGTGCCCGATTATGTTGATACTCGGTTTGCACGGCGCTTATGGAATTTTGCAGTTCTTCCACGGCTTGTAAAATAGTTTGACGGTAGTTTTCAAAAGTTTCTGCTTTAATTTCTTTTTGTAACTGAATATTGCTTTGCAGCTTACCCCAATTAAATAAGGGTAGAGAAATTTTGGGCGTATAGCCATAAGCTTGGCTGTCTGAATTAAAGAGTTTAGAACCGGCACCGGATTGAAAACCAAATAAACCGCCGATGCTTAAGTTAGGATAAAGTGCGGCAATAGCTTGCCCGATGGCAGCGTTTTGTGCAGCTATTGCTCGTTCGGCGGCTTTAACGTCAGGACGACTGCGTATAATATCGGCGGGAAGCTCATAAAGTTTGTAAATATCATAATGATAGGCCTTTTGTACTGGATTTTTGTGAGAACTTAAAACATCTGCCGGCAAATTATCCGGCAAAACGCCGGTTAAAACCGCCAAGGCATTTTTATAAGATGTTATTTGATTTTCTAAAGTCGGGATAAGTGCTTTGGTGCTTTCCGTCAAGTATTGTGCCTGATGATAAGTTGCGGCGTCCGTCAATCCGGATTTATATTTTTCTGTTACAGTTTGCAAAATGTCTTGCTGCAATTTCAAATTGTTTTGAGCATTGCTTAGTTGCGCCTGCATCGTTCTTAATAAAAAATAAGTATTGGCAACTTCTGCCGTTAACATCACCTGCAAATTGTGTAATGAAAAATAAGCTTGTTCAAACTCAGCCAAAGATTGTTCATTCAACCGTCGTCCGGCACCCCATACATCAATTTCCCAAGCTGCGTCCAACCCAATTTGAAAATAGTTTGTATCCGCCGCCAAGCCGATGTTTTTGCTGGCTTTTGTGTACTCATATTGTGTATCGGTACTGAGTGTCGGCAAATATTGCGTGCGATTGATGGCAGCGATTGTTCTTGCTTGCCGCAGTTTTGCAACCCCGCCTTTAATTGTCGGGCTGTTGGTTAAAGCAGTTTCAATCAGAATATTGAGTGATTTATCATTAAATTGTTTGTACCATTGTTTTGAAACTTGCGAGTTTGTCTCTTTCAAATGGAGAGATTTGGCGATTTGTTCGTCATCAAAAACAATAGGTTCTTCATAATCAGGGCCGACCGTGCAAGAACAAAATAAAAACAGCAAGAAAACCGACAAATATTTAATCATTGCCGCCTCCGTTATCAGAAATAATTGATGTGTTGTTTTGCGGTTTAAAATGTTCTTTAACCGTTTCAAACAAGGCAAACAAAGCCGGAATAAAGATAATGCCGATAAAAGTTGCCGCAATCATGCCGAAAAACACCGAACTGCCGATGGCAATTTGCGAAGCGGCGCCGGCACCTTTGGCGACAACCATCGGGAAAACACCCAAAATAAAGGTTAAAGCAGTCATTAAAACCGCACGGAATCTTTCTTCAGCGCCTTTTTGCGACGCTTGCAAAATGCTATAACCTTGTTCGCGGTAGTCTTTGGTAAATTCCACAATTAAAATAGCGTTTTTAGCCGCCAGCCCGATGAGCATAATAAGCCCAAGTTGAGCGTAGATGCTTAAAGATTGCCCCATAAAATGCAAACCGATTAAAGCGCCTAAAATGGCAAATACCGTTGAAAACATAACCGCGAATGCCAACATCCAGCTTTCGTACAAAGCCACCAAAAACAAGTAACAAAATATCAAAGCCAGCGTAATCAAAATCATCGCCAACCCGCGAGCTTCCACCTCTTGCAGGCTCAAGCCGGTCCACGCCAGCCGATAATCTTTTGATAAAATTTCATCGGCGATATTTTGCATATTGTCAATGGCTGTGCCGCTGCTGATATTTTCTTGCGCCATTGCGGTAATGCCGGCGGCGGTATATTGATTGTAGCGGTAAATAATTTTTGGACTGATTTCGGTTTTAATCTCGGCAAAACTGCTTATTTTAACCGGAATGTCGTCTAAAGAGCGGACATAAAGGTTGCCGACATCATCAATGTCTTTTCGATAATCAAAATCGGCTTGCATAATTACCTTGTTTATCTGCCCGTTTAGAGTGATATTGTTGATATAGCGGGAACCGAGATTGTTTTGCAAAGCCTCAAACAAATTTGATACCGGAATTTTATAAGATTCCAACTTGACACGGTCTATATCCAGATAAATATGAGGTGTTTCTGCGGTAAAGGTGCTAAACGCATACGCCAAATCAGGCGAACGATTGAGATGTTCCAGATACAAATTTAGATTTTTATAAAGTTCTTGCGGCGAGATTGTGCCGTCAACAGCCAGCAATTCTGCCGAAAGTCCGTCGCTTTGCCCGACCCCGGGGATTGACGGCGGTGTGAAAAAATTAAATTCTGCCTGAGAGTTACCGGCAAAATCTGCTGAAAATTTTCGGGTTAATGCTTCAATGGATAAATTTTTACTTTCCCTTTTATCCCAATCTTCAAGACCGATAACCCCCAGCGCCACATTTTCGCCTTGTCCGCCAAGAATGCTGTATCCGGCAATAGTGATACAATATTTAACCCCGTCTGTGTGAAGAGCTTTTTCTGTCAGTTGCTGCAGCACATCTTCGGTTTGGTTGATACTGGCAGTATCCGCGAGTTGAATATTGGCAAAAATAATACCCTGATCTTCTTCCGGCAAAAAAGAATCCGGCGTAAATTTAAACCCGAGGGCGATAAGTGCGATGGTGCCGATAACGGCAGCAACAGTTGCCCACAATCTTGCGGCAAAAAAAGTAACAGCGCTTAAATATTTTTCTTTAAAATAATTCAAAGCATCGTCAAACTGCTTAAAAAAGCCGTGTTGTGCTGTTGTTTCTTCTTCATTTTTAAGCAAAATCGAACATAAAGAAGGGCTTAAGGTCAGAGCATTAAAGGCAGAAAAAGCCACAGAAGTTGCAATAGCGACAGCAAATTGCTGATAGATTTTTCCGGTAATGCCAGCCATTAACCCGACAGGAATAAAAATAGAAAGCAGCACAAATGTGGTGGCAACAACAGCGCTGCCGATTTGCTGCATGGCTTTAATGGCAGCTTGACGCGAATCCAGATGTTCATTTTCCATCAGATATTGCACGCGTTCAACCACAATAATAGCGTCATCCACCACCAGACCGATGGCTAAAATCATGGCAAACAGAGTTAAAATATTAATATCAAAACCTAAAATATAAACAACCATAAAAGTGGCGATTAAAGAAACCGGAATGGTAAACAGCGGAATAAGCGTTGTGCGGATTTTTTGTAAAAAAACAAAAGTGACCAAAACCACCAACCCAAAAGTAACAAACAAGGTTTCAATAATGTTGTCAATAGAAGCGCGCACATAAGCGGTTGAATCGTAGGCAATTTCAAAGACCATATCGTCGGGAAAAGATTGAGAAACTTCTGCAATTTTGGCGCGGATGTTTTTCATGATATCCAAAGAATTTGAATTTGGCGTCTGATTAAGAGCAATAATCACCGCTGGTTCATTTTTAAAGGCTGATTTGATACCATATGAATCCGCACCAAGCTCAACTTTTGCCACATCTTTGAGATAAACCACGCCGCCGTCTTCGGATGTTGCAACCACAATATTTTCAAAGTCTTGAACGCTGTTCAATAAGCCTTTTGCCGTCAAAGAAAGCACCATGTTTGTACCGGATGTGCTGGGCGCGGAGCCGAGGCTTCCGACGGAAGCTTGAACGTTTTGTTGTTCCACGGCTTGAATAATGCTGTTGCTATCCAATCCCAAAGAAGTAATTTTATTAGCATCAAGCCAAATACGCATACTGTATTGCGGCCCGAAAATCTGCACATCGCCGATGCCTTTAACGCGCGCTAATGGATTTTGCAAAGTTGTATGCGCGTAATTGCTTAAATACAGACTGTCGTAAGTGTTGTTTGGCGAGCGCAAAACCAACAAGGCCAAGATATTGGGGTTTTGTGTGGTAACATCAACACCTTGTTGGGTGACAATGACTGGCAAATCAGACATAACCTGTTGCAGCCGGTTTTGTACTTTAACTTGTGAAATGTCTGGGTTTGCGCCGACTTCAAACGTGACGGTCAATGTATAATTGCCGCTGTCATCAGATGTCGAAGACATATAAAGCATATTTTCCACACCGTTGATTTGATTTTCAGTCGGCACCGCCACCGTATCAACCAAAACTTCAGCGTTTGCACCGGGATATGTCGTTTTGACCACGATTTGCGGCGGTGTGATTTCGGGATATTGCGAAATCGGCAGCACGATAATAGCCAAAGCGCCTAACAATACCATAACAATGGAAATAACAATTGCAAAACGTGGTCTGTCAATAAAATATGCTGAAAACATCACTTGCTCTCCGTGTTCGGACTGTCGCTTGCCGGTTTTTCCAAGACGGGCGTAACCGTTTTATTCAAATAAGAAGCATTAAAGGTTTCAGCTAAAACAAAATCGCCTTTTTGGAAAGTATTCTCAACAATAAAGTCCGCATTTTCAGAAGCCAAAATATTTATTGTTTCTTTACTGATTTTGCCATTGCGGATAAGGTAAATATAATTTCCGTTTTCTTCTAAAGAAACAAGGTTTTTAGGTATTTGAACACTGTATTTAAAAATTTGGCGAACCAAAACCGTAACATAAGCGTTAGGTGTAAGCGTTTTACCGATATTCGCGAAATCAGCATAAACGGCAATTGTGTTTGCGGCTTTGTCAATTGTATTGTTTGTATAACGAAAAACGCCATGCTTGGCAAATATTTGCCCATCGGCAAGTTGTAATAAAATTTCATCATCGGCAAACGGCGAAGTTTTATCAAGCTCCTGCAAATACTCTTTATCGGTTATTGAAAAAACAACGCGTATGGGGCTATATTGCACAATGGAAAAAAGAACGTCCGAAGCCGGTGAAACATAGTTGCCTTTGGTTAAAGAAACCTCACCGACAATGCCGTCAATCGGCGCACGAATAACGGTATAATCAAAGTTGACTTTAGATAAAGCATAATTAGCTTGTGCTTGTTCAAGATCCGCTTGCGCAGATAAAAATTGTGTTTGAGCATTATCAAGTTCTGTTGGCGAAACCGCTTTATTGCCGGCTTTTTTTATCCGTTCATAATAAATGGATGCATTTTTTAAGGCGGTTTCAGCCTTTAAAACTTCGGCAGCCGCCGCGGCTAATTCAGCGCGGTATTGCTCTTGTTGCAAAACAACAAGAACCTCACCTTTGCGAACATATTTTCCGCCTTTAACCATAACTTGTTCAATATAACCGCTGATAAAGGGTTTAATTTCAGCCTCGTGTATGGGTACGACATAGCCGACGTAGCGTTTGGTAAAAGGAATGTCTTGTGCTTTAATTGGCAGAGCTTTTAAGGCAAGAGTGTCAGAGGTTTCCAAAGAGGTATTTGCTGATTTTTTGAGATGTTTTTGCCAAGCAGCAAAAGAAAAACAGCCCAGTATAAAGGCTGTTAAAACAAGAATAGTGGTAAAAAATATTGTTCTTTTCTTTTCCATAATTTTATACCCTTAAAGATAATCAGATTTTGTAAATTTAAATAGTAGGAAAAGATGATTATTCAAGCAGATGAAAGAATAATTATTGTATAACACCAACAGCTTTTGTTATTTTCCGGATAGAATTTAACTCAATCTGGCGTACACGTTCTTTAGAAATATGATAAGTTTTACTCAAATCATCCAAAGTTGCAGCCTTTTCTGCCAATCTTCGTTTAAATAAAATATCTTTTTCTCTGGAGTTTAAGACGCATAAAGCATCATTAAACAAACGCCGACGATATCGCATGGTTTCTCTATAAGCCAAACATTCTTCCTGATTGGGTTTATTATCAGAAATAAAATCCATCCACTCTGTTGTATTGTCTGATGCTCCGTCCAGAACAGTGTTCAATGAACCGTCATGTGCCTTTAAGCGCGTGTTCATATCTGTTACATCTTGTATGCTAACATCTAATGATTGTGCAATTTGGTTTAAAACATGTTGAGACATTTCACGGTCATCAATCAAATTAAGACGATTTTTAATTTTGCGTAAATTAAAAAACAATTTTTTTTGTGCAGCTGTCGTACCAAGTTTAACCAACGACCATGAATTTAAGATATATTTTTGTACGGAAGCTTTAATCCACCATAAGGCATAAGTTGAAAAACGAAAACCTTTTTCCGGTTCAAATTTTTCGATAGCATATAAAAGACCGATATTTCCCTCAGAGATCATTTCGCTGATTGGTAAGCCATAACCTTTATATTTTGAAACAACCTTAACCACCAGCCGTAAATGTGATGTCACAAGTCTATAAGCAATTTCTTTATCGCGTTTTTTTTGATATTCTATTGCCAGATTGTACTCTTCTTCTTGTTCCAAAATCGGAAATTTGCGGATTGTTTGCAAATATCTGGTCAAATTATTTTCTGGCGAAAAGTCAAGTCCGATAAGTGTAGGCGAAGTATTCATGAGCTTTCTCCTTCTTATGTCATGACGTTGCAATAATAAGGAGAAGACAAAATTTCTTCAATATATCAAAAAGTTTTAATTTAGAGCATTTTCATATTATATGTTATGTAAAATGTGGATAAGTTCGCTAAAATCTTCCGGGAAATCGGTTTCAAATTTCATTTGTTTGCCGCTGCGCGGATGGATAAACCCAAGAGTCGCCGCATGCAACGCTTGCCGTGGAAAAGAATCCAAAAAGTTTTTCATGTCAGCCGGAAATTTCAAGGAAGACACATGGCTTTGTTTGTAAATTTTATCACCGATTAAACCGCAGCCGATACTGGACAAATGAACGCGTATCTGATGTGTTCTGCCTGTTTCAAGCTGGCATTGTACAAGGGCCGCTAAATTGCCGAAAGTTTCAAGGGTTTTGTAATGCGTTACGGCAAATTTTCCGCCTGTTTTAAGCAAAGCCATTTTTTTGCGGTCAAAACGCGAACGCCCAATGTTTCCCTTAATTGTACCTGAAGGAGGATTAGGAATATTATAGACGATGGCATAATATGTCCTTTCAATGCTATGCATAAAAAATTGCTCAGAAAGTCCCTGATGTGCGAGGTCATTTTTAGCCACCACCAGCAAACCGCTGGTTTCTTTATCAATTCGATGGACTATTCCGGGGCGTTTAACACCGCCAATGCCGGATAAATTATCTCTGCAATGATATAAAAGAGCATTAACCAAAGTGCCATGATAAGCTCCCGGCGCCGGATGAACGGTCATTCCGGCAGGTTTGTTAACCACTAACAGGTCATCATCTTCATAAACAATGTCAAGCGGAATATTTTCAGGTTGCGGGTCTGCCTCTTCCGGTTCGGGAACTTGTATTTGATAGACATCGCCTTCCTTAACCTTAAAAGAACAATCAGAAATTTCGGTTTCTTCGCAGGTAACAAAACCGTTTTTAATAAGTTTTTGGATTTGGCTGCGCGAAAATTTATAATCAGAGCAGTTTTTAGATAGAAAATCGCTTATAAATTTATCTACACGTTCCCCTTTTTGCGCCGAAACAACGGGTTCGGTAAAAAAAATATTACAATTCTGTTCGTTCATTTTACAAAATTAAATAAATGTTAGATATTTTACATTAATTTTAATCTATATTGGCATAAAAGCAAGGATTGTTTATGGATAAATTAAAAATTATTAAAACAACAGTTTTCTTTTTAACGTTTTGTATGGTATTTTTGTTATGTTTTCTCATAACAAAAATTATCATACAATGCGGGCAAGAACAAGATTTTTATACCATTAAGCTGGATATTTTGCCATCACAAAAAGAATATAATCTTTTAAGCGATGGCCGGCGCTTATATATTTCCGCCGACAAAAAAATACATATCATTAATTTATCGGATAAAATTTATGAAGGGGTTGTTATCTTAGATAGCGGAGGTACAGAAAATGGCAAAAAATAAAAACCAGTCAAAAAAAAACGATTCAATGCTTGATATTAACCAAACCATAATTGGGCGAATGGAACCGGAGCCGTCAAAAGATTCGGAAGATGATGAATTTGAACAACTTTTAAATAATTTTATTAACACGGACGATGCAAGCATTAATGTCGCAGCACCGGCAGAAAAGCCTCTTACGGACATCAATGACAAAAAAAGCAATAACATACGAAAAGATATGGCACTCCTTGATTTAGGCAATGATGAAAATGAATTAGCACAAGCTTATGCCAATTTTATTGATGCCGTAACAGCCATTGCTGCCGCCAGATCAATTTCTTTGCCGGATTTTATCTTTAAGCCGCAAATGTTGGTGCCAAACTATAAACCCAGCATCGGTAGAAAAATTGTAGATGATGCTTCCTTATGTTGGGATATAATGCTGCAGGCATTTCCTGAAAAGCTTTCCATGCTTAATCCCAATTCTGGCGATGAAGAATTTTTAAATTTTGCTGAAGGCTTATCGGATCAAAATTTACAATTGGCCATAATTTCTTACGTAGAAATTTTAATAGACATTGAAAATTGTGAAATTTCTTATGAGGAAAAACGTCTAAAAGCCCAACGCCGTCGAATTGAACGTGAGCTATATGAAGAATATCAGCGCCGCCGTGAGCGTAAGCTAAAATTTATAGAAGCGGTTAAAAAACGAAAATTTCCGGTAGATGCCGATCGTTTAATTAATAATTATTTCAAAACAGCAACAAAAGATGCAGAAGGAGCATTTGAAGCATTAACAAAAAATCCGGCTATTTACGCGCCGATAGAAATTCAAAAAATAAAACCGCGCTTGTTTGGCTTGATAAAAGTAACGCCGAAAGACGGAATACGCGAGAATCATCGGCTTGGGAGATTCTTAAAATACTTAAAAGTGTAAAATTTTTGTCATAAAAAACATTCTGGACAAAAATAAAAAACAGTGTTAAAGTATAAATATCTACAATACGGAGAAAACAAATGGCAGAAGAAAGCACGGAAGAATTTAAGGCTAAATTAAAAGAAGATTCAGAGCGTCTTTTTGCCTTGTTGAGCAAAAAAGAGCTTTCGGCCGAAGACAAACAACAAGCAGATGCCATTATAGGAGCAAATCCGCAAATTTTAGGCTGGAAAGATTTTACGGAAAAAGTAGCCCTGCCGGATTTAATGACAGAACATAAAAAAGAAACCGATATATCTAAATTGATAAACCGCTCGGAGCAAGCTTTACAAACGACCAGACAAGTTTTGGACAATTTACAGCAAATGAAAAAAGAAGGGATGCTTGCGTCAGTAAAAAATCCAGCAGCAGATGTTATTGATACAGGCATAGCTCCAAATGGTGAAACCATAGCAACGCAAACAGTTAAAAATATTAATTTTTTAGAAAGTCTGAAAACTCTACCCGAAAAAGCTGAAGAACAAGCCCTTGTTGCGGGGTATAATAAAGAATACAAAGAGTTTCTAACCAAAATGTACAAAGATGAAAACAGTTACGGTGCCAATTCGCAAAGCCGAAATTTAAAAGGGGAAAGCACCAAAGATATTTTAAGAAATATATCAGCTGACCGAAACCCGGTACCAGTCGAAAGCCTGCGGCAAAATAATCCGCAAAATCATTTAAGCACAACAAGAACAGAGGAGAAACAAGCCATGCCGCAAAAAACATTAAGCATAGAAGAGCTTAAAGACAAAGCATATCAAGGCACATTAACGGTTGAACAAGCAAATCAGCTGCGCAAACACGATGATGATAAAAAAATTGCCGATATGAAAAATCAGGACGGCGATGCCAAAAAGAACAGGCATGAGCCCAGTAAAGATAAGTTTAGAGATGAAGATGTCATCAAATACATGTATGAAGATTGGTTTTTGGGCGGCGCCAGCTGGTTGTTTAATACAGTTGAAGCCGGTGCATTGGGGCTTATAGATAGCGCTTGTGAGAAGGCCAGAGAAAGAGCGGCAAAATATCGTCAAGAAAAAGAGGACAAGAAAGAGAAAAAATTAAACGAATCTCATACGCGTGCCAACAATTTCCAACAAATGACCGGCAACATGATGGATGGTTTGGGTGCTCAATGTCAGGCAAAAGCAGAATCATATAATGCTTTAATGCAAGAATTACGCGATAATTTAGGCAACCCGAATCCAAATTGGCAGCATTTTGATCCAAACGATCCTTTTATTCAAAGACTGGAAGCCAATCCGGCCCAAGCCCGAAAATTTATAGATAAAACGTCGCAAGAGCTGCAAAACCGGACAAAGATGATAGAAACTACCGGAAAATTAGCGATGTTGATTACATCAACAGAAATGGTTGATGAGTTTATGAAAAACCACAAAACATGGAATAATAAGAACAACCAACCGGCAAGCAATGAAGAATTGCAGGAAATGTTTATGCAAAGATACCAAGAAACCCAAGGAAACATCTTACAAGCTCTGACAGTAATGGCTGAAGACAACCGAATAATGTCTGAGGCCATACACAACACAATGCCGGATCCAAAACCGGATTTAGAAACTTTTACGCAACAGCGTTTAACACAACAGCAAAACGATTTCTTAAAACAATTGGCTGAAAAAACCAAAGAAGCATCTTCTGTACAACAAGAAGATTTAAATAATAATCGTTTTAATGATTTTAGCGATGAAAACGCATCGTCTAAGACCAGATCAAAGCTAAATCAAATTCATAAAATGATAGATGGTAAGATTAAAGATGGCAATCTTTATGACAAAGAAATTTTCAGCGTCGAGCATTCTAGAGAAAGAATTAACGCTAAAGCCGGCTTATATGAAGAGGCAATGAAAGAAAATTCACCGCAAAGCATGCAGAAAATTTTTGAATATGCCAAAGAGTTAAACGGCTATCAGCACGAGACTTTGGAAAGCCGTCGGCTCGATGCCGCAGCCCGGCGGAATACGGTAGAAAAATATAAAAATCAAATTATAGGTCGGAACCAAAATCCTCTGACAAAAATGTTTGGAAAAATGGGGAATAATCAACGGTAAGAAGCTAAAAACAACAAAAAGAGGCTGGAGTTGTTAAAAAAAATTTTAAAATTTTTTAAATTTATTATTGTCGGGTGCGTATGGACATTTGCCCTTATATGTTTTGCGCGTTGGTTGCTGATTAAAATTTGGAGTTTTGATATTTTTTATAAAAAGCAATGGGAAGTCATGGTTGGCTTTTGGAACAACAATGGCGTCATTATTGGCTTTTCAGATTACATGTTTTTTGTAACTTTATTGTTTGTGGTGGCTTTTTGGTTTTTCGGTTGGTATTTTTTTTACAAGCTAAAATACTCAAAGATACTCATAGCGCCGATTAATTACATAGCAAACCGCGAATTAAAAAAATACGAAAAAGAAAGTAAGTATATCACATTTAAAAACATTTCAGTTGCAGAAAAGATAACGGTAGAAGACCTTATACAAGAACGCATCCACAAAGAAAAAAATGAAGATAATACCAAAAAAGCAGACTTGTTAAGAAAAAATATTTCAGAAAAAATAATTAAGCGTAAGGAGCAATAAAAACTTGTTAACTAATAAAGAATATAATATCCTCTAAACAAACGGGAGAAAAAGTTGAAACCCTTACTTGTACTGGCACGTATAACATTTGTTGGATGCCTGTGGAGCATTATCTTCACGGAAGGTATAAGGGTTATTATGCTTGAAAGCTGGCGTTTTGACATTTTTTGGCCAGCACATTGGCTTCATGCCTGGAATTTATGGTCATCCGGCTGGGTGATTGATACACCGAAAGAATGGGCCTTTATCCTGATTATTGTCGCTTTTATCCCGATGCTATTAACCGGCTGGATTGCTTTAAGTTTAATTCCATGGGAACATTTAGTATGGAAAATAATAACATATCCGTTTCATTTAATTCGTTCAATATGGAAACCTATCAAAATAATAACCAAACAACCGGTTGTCGTTAAAAGAAAATCTTATAAAGAAATACGTCCGGCAGGTCCGCGAGCCCCAATATATGATTATAATGATTCTCCTGCAATAACTTCCTCTTCTGCTCCGGCGCCGGTTCAAACATCATCTCGTCCGCTTTCATCATCAGATAATCAAAGTATAAAAAGCAAGGCGGCTGCTGCCAAAGATACGTTCAGCCATGCGCTGTTTAATTTAGGTGATGAAGATGATGATTTTGATTTGGATTTTGATTCTTTTGAAAAATCAGACATTTTCAAAATCGACAGTTCCAAACCCAAAAACCCAGAGAAAAAGGACGACAGATCAGACAAAAACAACCGTTTTGAGTTTCATGATGATGAAGATGATGATGAAAATTATATCAAGCCGAAAGAAACAAAATATGAAGATGAAAAACGGCATAAAAACAATCACCAACAAGAAGACGATTATAATCCGCACCGGTATTCGGATAACGAAGAATATTCCCACCGCCGTGATAATAAAAGCGCCGCATCTGATGCGCGTTCGGACAATCGGAAAAACGACAATCGCCGCGATCGCCGAGAAGATCGCCGCGTTAACGCTGAAACAAGAAATGAACGCCGCCGCGATAATAAAAACGAAAACAAAAAACAACCCAAAGAAAATATATCAGAACCGCAGATACCAAACAATCCGGTTGCCGATATCTTAATGCAAAAAGGTTATGATGTTGTTTCTAACCTAACCATCAAAAACACTTTGGTTGACTTTATAGGCGTTGCAGAAGGCAAAATATGTTTATGCTTGGTTGACAAAGAGCCGGGAGACTGGCTGGCAGATGAAGAACGGTTTAATGATGAAGAGCCGTTGTGGTTTTCAGAAAGCAGTCATAGAATATCGCCTGTTCGAAAAGCCGACATTGTATGCCAGGCATTATCTGATAAATTAGAAAGCAACAATGATGTGGATTTTGAGATAAAACCGTTTGTTATTATCCAGATGGGTAATATTATAAATGCTGAAGATATGTTTGAAGTATGGGATGAAATTGGGGTAGAAGTCACGCGTATCAACCGCGGTAGTCCAAAAGAAATCAAGTTGTTTTCAAAGAGCATAGAAGAAGCTGAAGGAAAATTAAGCAAAAACAAATTAGATACGTTAAAAAAATTAATGCGTAACATAACATAGAGGTAAAAAATGGCATTTCGGGAAAGAGGCGTAGAATGGGAAGAATATGATAACGCTGTCAAATGGATGGCGGTTACCATGATTATAACGCTGGTCGTCACACTTTTGTTAACGGTGTTTTCGTTGCCTTTAGCATATTTAATTGAACATGGCATTTCCAAAAAAACGATAGCCAGTGTTAAAATGTTTTTATCGGCAGTCCAAGAGCGCCCATCATTTTTATTTAGCCAATATTACAGTTGGATGCAAAAACTTTCAGGAGCTGAGGGTTTTTCTATTAGCCGTTGGCTTCCGGTATTGCCATTTCTGGCGTTGCCGATAGGCATCATTACCGGAGCAATCACTTGCCCATACCGTTTCCAGTCCAATGTTCATGGTTCGGCGCGGATTGCCACTTTGCGCGACATTAACAAAATGGAACTTTTGGGTTTTGATGGTTTTTGCCAAGTTGTCGGCAAATTTAAAGGCAAAATGCTTTTATTAAAAGAAACCTTATCAACACTGTGCTGTGCACCTCCGGGAACCGGTAAAACAGCAGGGGTGGTTATCCCGACCATATTTAATTCGCCGACATTAAGTTTGATTGTCAATGACCCTAAGCCGGAGCTTGATACCAAAACATCAGGCGCTCGTGCCAAAGTCGGACCGGTGTTTGTTATCAACTGGGGTGCTGAAGACCGCCCATCGGAAGGGATTTATTACCCTAGCTGGAATCCGTTATCGCCGAATGCCTTGCCGGCAATGGGGCCGGAGCGCGATATGTATATCGATTCAATTTGCAACATATTGGTGGAAGACCCGAAAGGAAGTTCTGACCCGATTTGGTCGCAAAACGGCCGCGCGGCCTTAAACGGTTTTATTCACTTTATTTGCTCCAAATGCGAACGGGCGCGTGCCAATGACTATTTTATTGGCCGCATTTACGAGGGGAAGCTTGATGAAGAAGACAAACGCGTTTTGGAAGGCTACTATAACGACATGCGCGATCCGATGGTGCCGAAAGCTTTGAGTGATTTGAAAAATGGAACGATAACGATTGATAATTATTTGCCGATAGGCACATGGAATTTGCTGCCGGAAAAATGGATTGGTCGTGAATCTTGCATTGCCATGATTTTGGAATGGTTGACCGAAGCGCAAATCAAACAAGCCCAAGAAATCAAACGCCGTTTGGCAGAAGGCGACCAAATGGCAGCAATGGCTGACCCAATGCACGACTTGTTGGATGAAGCGGTTGAAGAAGCCCGCAAATACGGCTATTCGCAACGCTGCTATACAGAGTTGAGCTCTTTGGCGGCCAAACCGGATAAAGAACGTGGCTCCGTTATTTCTACGGCATTTGCCGGCATCAACATCTTTAAAAACTCGGCTGTGGTGGCGCGAACCAGTTTTTCGGATTTGCACTTTAAGGATTTACGCGGCATGAAAGATCCGGTAACCGGCGAATGGAAACCGATTTCGGTTTACTTATCCATTAACCAGACCGATGCCCGCGCTCTGGGTATGATTTCGAGCGTATTTATTGAACTGATGAGCTCATATCTTATTTCTAACCCGCCGAATTACGTTAATAAAACCGATGGCAAAATGGGGCCGTTTGGCTGTTTGTTTGTGTTGGACGAATTTCCGCAAATGCCGAAGTTAAAAGCGGTTATTGATGGCCCGGCGGTCGGCCGCGGACAAAAGGTTTCATATTTACTTATCGGACAAGATTTAGGCCAAATTTCGGGCAAATACGGCAAAGATGACTTGGAAACGGTTATTTCCACAACCGCATGCAAGATTATCCTTTCGCAAAACAACGAAGTAACGGCGCAGCGCTTTTCCAAGATGATTGGCAACCGCACGGTTCAAACCTCATCATATTCAAAAAACGAGGGCGGACTTGGCAAAAACTCCAATCCTTTTGCCAAGAACGTCAGTTATCAATTGCAAGGTGTTTCAGTTATCAGCACGACACAATTGTTGAGTTTGCCGATGTTAAAACAGGTTGTTTTGATGCAAAGCTATATCGATCGCCCGATTATGGCAGATTCGCCGCGTTGGTATATGGATAGCCATATGCGCAAATTAGCAGCTTTGAAACCGTCGCCTTATGTTCCGGACTGGGTTGTTGCCCAGCGCGAAGACATCAACGAAGACATGCTTTCTAAGCTTGGCATTGACTATAATCCTGATGAAGCAACAGATACTTTTGAGGAAGATACCGAAGCCTCTTAGTGTAAAAAATGGTTGATGAAATAAAAAACATACCAATAGAAAAAGTACTAAAATCTGCATTAACCCACATGCAGACAAGTTCAAAACAACTGCGATACTTTTGGTTGGCAAATTTTGCTTTTTTAAGCGCTTTTGCCCTTATTCCGGACGGGTTGTCAAATCCGTTAAGCATTGTTTGGCTAATGCTTTATTATATTTATTGGTGTGGTTTCTTTCGAGTATATTTCAAAAAAAAGCCATATTTTCTAACCATGGACATTTTCGGCAGTATCATACCATCTACCAAAATATTTTTCATAACTGTTTTGGCAGCATTTTTATTAATAATTTTGCCATATCTTCCTTTGTTCATGGGGTTTAATGAGAAATATTTATTGTTTTTTGAAAAATATATGGAAGCCCTGCAAAACGCCGAAGCCGGCATATTAAATCAAGTTGTCTTGGCAATAATATTACTAATCATATCACCAATAATCATCTGCCGACCATATTTTGCGTGGATATCATCTTTGCAAGGCTTGAATGGCTCCATGCGCAAAGCTTTTCGCAAAACGGAAGGAAATTATTGGCGTTTTGCTTATATAATGATGATATTAAATTTACCATGCATCGTAATTTATGAATTAGACTTATATTTAGGCTGCCATGGTTGGTTATCTGTCGGTTTTTATTCCATATTTTTTATTTATTTGAATTTGGTTTTTGCCAAACTGTACGAATTCTTTTACACCGAATAATATACTAATAATTGTTATTACAAATAAATACAATTTAAAACTGTGGACGGATATATATCCGTCCACATCCTATCATGAGCATGCCTTAGAGCCGGGTTATTATTGCTGGACTGGAGAATGTAGAGAGATTCCAGATGAAGTTT